>JALQWO010000019.1 GCA_023258655.1 Bacteroidia bacterium | reverse complement strand
GCAGGTCCAATGGCGAAAATGATGTCGTTCTTTTTGGCCGCATTCACCATTTTTACTTGGTTTCTTGTACGCGCCTTGATTTGCTGTCCCCTAGTACCAATTAATAGTGTATCGCCTGTGGAAACCAAGTTGGGCTGGGCGTTTTCTGTCGATTTCTCCACAGTAATACCCTCCAATGCTTCGAGTACCATGTGCTCGTTCAGTTCTTTGTTTTTCAGAAAGACCTTTTCGAGCTGGCGCATGGCTGTTTCAAAAGCAAGAATGGATGCGTCATCGCCAAAAAGTTTTATTTCCTCTCCCCTTGCCACCACTTGTAACTTGGGGAATTTCGATTTCACAATGGTCAGGTTGAGGTTATTGGGCCCATAAAACGACTGTGGGTCAATGTGTTCGAGGATGTATGATTTTTCTGCCAAGTGCTTTTGATTTGTACACAAACCTAACTGAAATTGATGGGGATTGTCGTATGCTCAACCCATCAGTTGCCCCCATTTTTTCACCATATTTTCCACGATAGTCAGTTGCATTCAAGGAGCCTTCTTGTGGATCCCACAACGACATTTGTTTGAACAATGTAATTTTTTAACAAATCGAACAGTCAGTTGGCTTCATTCGCCAATATTTTATTGCTCGTTTCGTTACTCACGCGAGAACATCCCATCAAAATGCGTTTTAGAAATATTACCCTAATTACCACTTTTTCCCTTTTTACATTCGCATGCCAAAACAGCACAGATCCTAGCGATGACCCTCGTTTCGATGGGAATCGATTGATGGTAAAAGTCTTGGATAGTTTAAACAGCATAGCCGACCCCAACACCAATTACTACCTGAGTGGAAGACGTGCTGCACAAATGCTTGAAAAATCTCATTCTTATACCAATCCGGTGGATATTATCAATTGGGAAACCAAATATTGCTTCGAACTCTTGAATGCCGGCAACGTGGATGAATGCATCAAAACAGCCACTGCTATGGTGAACAAATACCCCGGCGGAGGAGAAGCGGCACTTTCCGATCCCAATTTCAAGAAAGTCTTCGACTTACTGGCGGTTGCGTATTTGAGAATGGGAGAAAACGACAACTGTATTGCCAATCACAACTCGGCCAGTTGCATTGTACCATTGAAGCCCAAAGCGTTTCACAAAAACACCAAGGGATCGCTCACAGCCATCGAATTCTACACACAAATTTTACGGAAATACCCAAACGATTACCAGAGCAAATGGTTGATGAACATCGCCTACATGACATTGGGTAAGTACCCTGCTGAGGTACCCAAGGAACATTATATTGATTTCGCCTCGTTGGACGAAAAGGTCTCCGGATTTGTGCCATTAGAAAATTTGGCCATCGAGTTGGGCGTAGATGTCAATGGCCTGGCCGGTGCAGCGATCATCGAAGATTTCAACAATGATGGCTTCATGGATATTTTCTGTTCATCTTATGGATTATTTGATGATCCCAATTTATTCATGTCCGATACCAAGGGTGGTTACACTGACGAAACAGCAAAAGCCATGTTGACTGGCATCAGCGGTGGATTAAATGCCAAGCAAGCAGACTTCAACAACGATGGCTTTGTCGATATTTTGGTTCTTCGTGGTGCTTGGCTCGACAAAGGTGGAGAATGGCCCAATAGTTTATTGAGAAACAATGGCGATGGCACATTTAGCGATATCACTTTCTCGGCAGGTATGGGCAATGCCTATCCTACAGAAACTGCCTCATGGGCAGATGTGAATAACGACGGATTGTTGGATGTCTTTATCGCCAATGAAAACAATGATCAAAACCAATTCCCTTGTGAATTATACATCAACAATGGCAATGAAACTTTCAGAAATGTGGCCAGAGATTGGGGTTTAGAAGGCAATTTTGGCTATGCGAAGGCGGCTGTGTTTGCAGATTTCAACAACGATGGTTGGCAAGATTTATATGTCGCTTGTTTAAACCAAGACAATAAATTGTTCATGAACCGCGGTAAGGGTTCCAATGGCAAAATCAACTTTGAAAACATCGCGGCGAAAGCGGGTGTAACAAAACCGTTCCGAACCTTCCCTGCTTTGGTGTTTGACTACAACAATGACGGGTTTGAGGATATTTTCTGCACCTCCTTCCCCACAGAAAAACTCTCTGTCGTGGGTGAAGAAGCCGCCATGGAAATGCTGGGAAAAAATAGCGGTACAGAGCGGGCCAAATTGTATCGAAACAACGGTGACGAAACATTTACAGACGTGACAGTAGATGCGGGTTTGAACAAAATGATTTTTGCCATGGGATTCAATTTTGGCGACCTAGACAACGATGGTTGGCTGGATATTTATACGGGAACTGGAGCATTTGAATTTAACTCGTTGGTTCCCAATCGGGTATTTAAAAACATGGGTGGGACTCGTTTTGCGGAAATTACACATGGTTCAGGTATTGGGCATTTACAGAAAGGACATGGTATTGCCTTTGGCGATTTGGACAATGACGGAGACCAAGACATTTATACAACATTGGGCGGAGCCGTGGAAGGAGACAATGCCCACAATGCCTTGTTTGCAAACCCCAATCATGGCAATCATTGGATCACATTGGTATTACAAGGTAAATCGGTTGCACGTGACGCCCAAAATTCGAGGATCATCATTCGATGCAAAGACGGAAACAAGACCCAGCAATTCCATTTAACCGTTGGAAGTGGCGGATCTTTTGGCGCAAGCAGTCTCCAAGTAGAAGCCGGTTTGGGTAATTTCCCAAACATTGAATCTGTGGAAATTTGGTGGGGTGGAAATCCCCAGAAAAAAGAGGTAATTTCCAATTTGTCCGTGGACCGATGCTATCGCATCATTGAAGGCGATAAAATTGGCAAAGTGATGGAGAGAAAGAAAACGCCGTTGAAGGGCGACAAAGTGGGTGGTGCCTGCTGCAAGAAATAGTTTCTCGAATTCGAGAAATTTATCCCATTATTGGGACGCACATTGAATATATTTGCAATGAACCCATGTTCATATTGATGATCATGGAATGCACTGAATTTCAATCAAAATAGCCCCATGCAACATCATCCTCTCGTGCATTTAATCTGCGATTTTCGGGTAGAATCGCCGGATTATACGGTCGCGATGGCGCGCATGGCCACGGAATTCCCAAACATAAAGACACTGATTACCCCTCAACCTTTCAAAAAAGGACATATTTTGGGACAAAGCGTGTTTTTGCAGCTGGTCTTGAATGAATTTCCCGAGGGAACTGTGCATATCTGTCGGTTTGGCACCATGAGCAAACTCCCCAACCGCTTTGTGATTACAAAACACGGCGGCAAATTTTTCATGGGACCTGATTCCGGATTGCTCCCGTTGTATTTTGGGGAGGAAGACATTGTTTATTACAACATCACACCCTTGGACAACATCAATATTTTTGACCCGCTGAAAGAGGTTTATATCCCTGCTTTGAAGCGTTTGCTTGATGCCGAAATGGATATTGAGACCGCGGGTTTCCCCATAAAAGAAATGATGATTCGTTCGTCCCCACCCCAGCCCACGCTTTCCAATGGAATGATGCGTTTGACGGTGATTTACAATGATTACTACGGGAATGCCTATTTGAACATCAACAGAAAAACGTTTGACGAAGTGGGTCAAGGCAGGGCTTTCAGATTGTTATTAAACAGCAACATGGAAATAAACCACCTCAGTCGTTCTTATAACGATGTCCCCGAGGGCATGGAACTATGCATGTTTGGGCACGGTGATATCCTGCAAATAGCGGTAAATGCCGGTTCGGCAGCGCAATACCTTTCGTTGAATGAGGACAAACCGGTGGTATTACAATTCAAAGAATGATCAATCGCATTGTGATAATGACATTTCAGGCCGATAAGGTTGATGAATTCCTGGAGGTATTTGACAACTCCAAAACACACATTCGGTCATTCCCAGGATGTCTTGGATTGAAATTATTGCAGACGACAGAAAAACCGCATCAGTTATCGACCTATAGCTTATGGGAAAATGAAGATGCCTTGAATGCCTATAGACACTCTGAACTTTTTGACAAAACTTGGGCAAAAACAAAAGTGTTGTTTTCTGAAAAGCCGATCGCTTTTTCAACCGAAGTCATTCGAGATTTGAACGATTTCTAACCCAACCATTTCCCCGGATTCAAAATCCCTTTGGGATCGAAGGTCTCTTTGATTCCCCGAAAGAGTTGATAATGCGTGTCGTTCATCACAATGGGCAAGTATGGAGATTGAACCAAGCCAATTCCGTGCTCACCGCTAATGGTACCTCCGACGGACTTGCAATAAGTAAAAATTTCCACGATCGCTTTGGGAATTTCTTCGTGCCAGTATTGGTCTGACAGGTCGTTCTTGAGAATATTGACGTGTAAATTCCCATCGCCAGCATGACCATAACAAACCGATTGAAACCCGTATTGATTTCCAATTTCTTTGACTTTCTGCAGTAGGCCTGGCATGGCAGATCTCGGAACGACCGTATCTTCTTCCTTGTATGGCGATACCTGTTTCACCGTTTCACCGATGGCTCGGCGCACTTTCCACCATGCAGCAGATGTATCCGCTTTTGGGGATGGAAGGATATCCAAGGCATTGTGAGCATCCAAGAGTTCAAAAATCCCTTCTGCTTGGGAGAATAGGTCATCTCCATCGAATCCATCGAAGGCAAATAGCAAATAAGCCTCTGCTTGTGGATGGGTTGGAAATGATGTTTGGGTGGCCTCCATGGAAATCTCCACCCCAGATTTTTCCATGAGTTCAATGGCACAAGGCTTATATTTCGACAACAAAACAGCGTTTACGGCGCGGGCACAATCGGACAGGTCTGCAAAAGCCGCAACCAGCAAAAGTTCTTGCGTGGGTTTGGGAATGAGTTTCAAAACGGCTTGCGTAATAACGCCCAACATCCCTTCAGATCCCACCATCAAATGGGTTAGAGAAAAGCCAGTGGAGTTCTTTAATGTATCTGCACCTGTCCAAATAACATCGCCATTGGGCAATACAACTTCCAAATTCAAGACATAATCGCGCGTGATTCCGTATTTCACTGCACGAGGTCCTCCTGCCCCATGCGCCAAATTACCGCCAATGCTACAACTACCTTGGGAGGCTGGATCTGGGGGATAATATAAACCCTCCTCTTCCACAGCGGCTTTCAATTGGGCATTGATTACTCCTGTTTGCACTGTTGCCGTTAAATTTTGGGTATCTATAGACACGATGCGATTGAGTTTTTTCGTGCTTAATACAAGTCCCTCCGATACAGGCAAACATGCCCCTGAGAGTCCCGTTCCAGCTCCTCGGGTAAACACAGGGATTCCTAATTGATTGCAATAACGCATGATGAAAGAAACATCATGGGTGGAGTTTGGAAAACAGACAGCCGTAGGTGGGAAATACAAATCCTCCGTGTAATCTGAACCATATTCTGCCATTTCATCGGCATTGAATAAAAATGTAACCTCCTTTAACTCATTGGCTAACTGCCGAATCGAATCGAATATGCTTGTGTGTTGCATGAAAACTAATTGTGAGCAAGTTAAAATGTTCGATGGAATATTGCGACCTTTGATTCAGAGAATCCAAAAAATTCTGCCTTTCGATGAAACAGAGACGACTACTGACTGGGATTGCCCTTTTTTTGGCGGTTTACATGACTGCGGCTTTGGGTTGGTGGACATTTTCACTACTGAAATACAGCGTTGCAGAATCCAATTTGCAAATGGAATTGTTGGAACATCAGCGTCTTCTTTGTTATCATAAATTCCAAGCAGAATTACATGCAAAAACCGGCATCATTACAGAAGAAAATTTTAGTTACGAATTAAAAACTAAAGATTTTAATAACCTCGTAATTATTGCGAATAATTGCGCTAATAATTACAAGATGACTCCACAAGTATTTCAGGAACGAATGGATGGAGACTCTGTGCGGGTAGAATTGTCTTTCACCATTCCCGAGATTGCTGCCCAACAGATACAAAACAAACTGCGAAACAAACAAAACGCCTGGCTCGGAGAGGGAATCACTGTGGGTTTACTGACCTTGATTATCCTGGGATTGATGTATTACTATTTGGATAAGATCATCCGATTCAACCAACAGAAAACCAATTTCATGATGGCTGTAACCCATGAGCTGAAGACACCAATTGCGGCAGCGAAACTGGCCATACAAACGGTAATCAGGAACAAAAACCAAGAAAACCAGGAGCGCGTTTTGGAGATTTCAAAACAGAGTATTGACCGATTGTCGGGCCTCATGGAGAGGGTGCTAATGGCTACGCAATTTGAAAATAGAATCCCAACAAAAACAGAGAAATGGGTAAATATTCACGATGTCATCAGCAAAGCAATTGATGAAGGACAGTTCGGCATCGCAGATGAACTAAAAAATAGTTTAGTTGAGTCAAAAGATTTTTTAATTTTATGTGATGAGCATATGTTAAAAATCGTTTTTATTAATTTATTTACAAATTCCATAAAATATAGCGAAGAAAACTGCGTTAATGTTAGCGTGAATTCATTCATCCGCGATGGCGTGTTTGGTGTAACGGTTTCCGACCAGGGGATTGGCATACCTGTGGGTGAACGCAATCTCATTTTTGAGAAGTTCTATCGTGTAGGCGATGAAAGGACAAGGAGTAGGCAAGGTTCTGGGCTTGGTTTGTATTTGGTGAAACAAATTCTTCAACTACACAAAGCGAGTATCGAGGTAACTGCGAACACCCCCAAAGGCTCAAAATTCAACATTGTATTTAACGCTAGCGATTGCCGAATGGAATGATTAACTACCGAATCTTAGTTGTTGAGGATGAACAAGACCTCGCAGAACTGTTAAAAATCAATCTTGAGTCTGAGGGATACAAGGTCACATTGGCTCCCCATGGTGCAGTTGCCATAAACAAGTTGAGGACAGAGAGCTTCGACATGATTATTATGGACATCATGATGCCTAGCATGGATGGCTTGACTGCCACGCACCATATCCGACTTTCGAGCAACAACGTTCCCATTTTAATTCTATCGGCCGGCAATACAGCCCAAGACCGCATCAATGGTTTAAAATCAGGCGCCGACGATTACATGAGCAAGCCTTTTGAATTGGAAGAGTTGTTGTTGCGGGTGCAAAAAATCCTCATGCGTGCTCATCGTGAAGACCCAGCGATCAACTTCATGGAGTTCCGTTTTGGTGGTAATTTTGTAGACTTCAACAGTTATAAAGCGCACGGAATCAACGGAGAATTCAAACTCACCAAGAAGGAAGCGCAATTGTTGCGTTTGTTGATAGAGAAAAAGAATCAGGTAGTGACACGGGAGGAAATCCTAAAAACTGTTTGGGGCTACACGGTATTCCCAAGTACCCGCACCATTGATAATTTTATTCTCGCATTTAGGAAGTATTTCGAGGAAGACATCAAAAACCCAAAATACTTTTTAAGCCATCGTGGTTTGGGTTATAAATTCAACGATAAAGATTAGTTCGACAGAGCGATTGCTGTAATTGCCGCTGTTGACCAAGCCGCTTGAAAATTAAATCCACCGGTCACACCATCGATATCGAGTACTTCACCTGTAGCATATAGACCGGGAACACTTTTTATTTCCATGGTTTTGGCATTGACTTGTTCTAGTTCGATTCCTCCGGCTGTAACAAATTCCTCCTTGAACATGGTGCGACCGTCTGTTTCAAAGGGCATTCGACAGAGGTTTTCTATGATCTTGTTGAATTCCAGCTTGCTCAAATCGGCGGCTTGTTTTGTGGTAGGTGTACCGGCTCTCAGTAATATATAGTCCCACAACCTTCGGGGAATACCTTCGGGAGATACATTGTCGATCCGCTTTTTCGCATTCTCGGTCAGTGTATCACGCAGGAAATCCCTCATCTCCTCTTCGCCCAAATTTTTCCATGAAACCAAGGCAGTGGTACAGTATTTTTTTTCATACAGCCACCGCGCTGCCCAGGCGCTTGTTTTCAGCACTGCCGGACCGCTTAGCCCCCAGTGCGTTACCAACAACGGCCCTTGATAGGCTTCTGGGTAGCCTGTTAACTTAACCCTCGCATCTTGCACAGACAATCCATGCAATGTATGCAGCGTGGAATCGGGTATATTGAAGGTAAACAATGACGGCACCGGTGGTACAATTTTCACCCCCAAGTTGGCGATCATGTTGTATTGAGATTCTTTGGAGAATCCACCCACTGCGAGGACAACATCGGTGGCGACTTCGCTGCCGCCGGTGTTAAAATTCAGTTGCCAACGGTAAGTTCCTCCGGCGGGCAGCGCCACGATCGTTACTACCGAGGTATTTGTATACAATTGGACCCCCAGCTTTTTGGCTTTCCATTCCAGTAACTGAGCAATTGTTTCCGAAGAATCTGTCACCGGAAACATCCTTCCATCACTCTCTGTTTTCAAGGGCACTCCATTCGATTCAAACCAATCAATGGTGTGCTGAACAGACCAATCATGGAATATCTTTTTCAGAAAATTCTTTCCGCGGGGATAGTGCTGTAACAACGCGGACACCCCTTTACAATCATGGGTAACATTGCAACGACCGCCCCCACTGATTCTCAGCTTAGATAGTGTCTTACCCGTTTTCTCAAGGATAATCACTTCCAGTTTGGGATTGAGTTCCTTGACCCTAATGGCCGTAAAATAGCCAGAGGCTCCTGCGCCAATAATCACTATGCGTTTGTTTGTCATCGAATGCGAATGAAATTTTTATATTCCCCTACTCTCCAGCCTGTTTTTTCCTCAATCCAGTGCAACAACCTCGACTTGAAACCAAAATTCTTGTGCGTAGGGTCAAAGTCAAAGTTCCAATCCATGGATTCGATACGCGCTTGCATCACTTTTGGATGTGTACCCTTGAAATGACTCAAGGAATCTATGGCCCCATAATCAAACTCATCCACCCCCAAAACATTTTTTTCCATGTATGAATCGTCGTGCCATAAGCGATGAAATTGTGCCTGTTTTTGCTGTTGGTATTTTGGATGTTTTACCCATCCATAGTGAAAAATACAAGCATCTATTTTGGCCACTTTTAACTTTTTTCCCGAAGCAGTTCGAAATCCTTGGGCGTCTCGCCAACTTCTGATGTTGCGATGGTTCTTTATGATGCGAATTTCTTGTCGATACCATCGTCTCGAATCGCCCACCATGGAGTAATTGCCATAAAAATGCAAATAATCAAATAGCAACGCATCTACTTGATCATCGTGCAGATATTTCAACATGGCTTCCCTAACCACGGGCAAATACTTTTCGTGCAAGCACTCATCCGCCTGAATATATACAAGCCAATCGGCATCCGCAGGAACTTGATCCAGTGCCTTGTTGGTTTCATCAGCCAAAACGGCACCTCCTACTCGTTTTGTATCATCCCAAACGGTGTCGAACAATCGGATTTTGGGCTCGTTCATCGCTTCTATATACGCTTTTGTCCCATCCACCGAATTGCCCACCGCAATCACCATATCGTCGCACAGCGGCAGTACCGAGAGCAATGCTTCCTTCAGGGGATAATCGGCTTGAAGCAGATTTCTAGCTATTGTAAAACCTGCGACTTTCATCTTTTCGTTCAACCAGCCACTTATCGTCCAATTTGGGTGTATACACCACTTCCATCTCATTGAGCACCTCACGAACCTCATGAGTGAAATTCAAGCCTGCCCTCGAAACCAAGCGCAGCGTCATGTTCTCATCTGCATCATAAAAATTGAAATACAATGGACATTTCCCTGGAAACTGAGACAATACATCACTCACAATTTGCTGTTTTCCTTGTTCCAAATCAGCGGGCGTCATGTCCACCTGAATTGAGCGATATATGGTCATGGGATCTACATCGGAGACCAATTGGATGTGGTGAATATTCATCCGCATCTCATCTTTTGCCTTCGAGTAATCCGTTTGTCCTTGAATCAGCAAGATGTAATCCTTGTCTATCAAATGTTTGAATTTCAAATATTTGTCTTTAAACAACGACAGTTCAATGGTTCCAGAATAATCCATAAAGTTAAACCGAGCATAGGGATTCCCTTGTTGGCTCATGAACTCTTTGGCACTGGTAATGATTCCCATCATCTGAAAAACGATGGGTGATTTGTTTTCTATGGATTCTCGATAGTCTTTCACACTGGTATTGACAATGCTGTCGTAGATGAATTTGAAATCATCCAATGGATGCTTGCTCAAAAATACCCCTACCAGTTCCTCTTCCTCTTTGAGTTCTTCCAGCAATGTCAATTTCTCCACTTGCGGCAATTTGGGCTCTTCGTTGGTCAAGTTCGCACCTCCGCCAAACAACCCCATCTGTCCGCTGAATTTCTCTTGTTGGATTCGCTGACCATATCGAATCGCCAATTCAATGCCGTTGGTTCCGTTGGGATCTTCCTTTACATATTGGGCACGGTGATATCTGGGATCGAAATCAAACACACCCGCTTTTGCCATGTTTTCAATGTTGCGTTTGTTCACTGCGCGCAAATTGACACGGGTTGTGAGATCAAAAAGACTTTTGAAAGATCCGTTTTTGTCTCGCTCCACCAAAATTTCTTCTACGGCATTATCGCCTACCCCCTTCACTGCACTCAATCCAAAACGGATTTGTCCACTTGGGGTTACGGTAAATACGTTGCGACTTTCATTCAAATCGGGCCCCAGGACTTTGATACCTTGACGATGGCATTCTTCCATGTAGAAGGTGATTTTTTTGATATCGCCCATGTTGCTTTTCAGCACCGCGGCCATGAATTGGGCCGGATAGTTTGCTTTCAAATAGGCCGTTTGAAATGCGATGACGGCATAGCAAGTGGAGTGAGATTTGTTGAATGCATATTGGGCAAATTCTTCCCAATCCGAGTAAATTTTTTCAAGCACTTTTTCAGGGAATCCTTTTTCTAGGGCTCCCGCCATGAAATCACCTTTCAGTTGATCAATGATGCTCTTGTTCTTTTTACCCATCGCTTTGCGGAGCTCATCGGCTTTACCCTTTGAGAATCCTGCCAATTTCTGACTCAGCAACATCACCTGCTCTTGATAAACAGTAATACCATAAGTTTCCTTCAGGTATTCCTCCATTTCTGGCAAGTCAAATACCACCGGCTTTCTGCCATGTTTCCTGTCGATAAAATCGGGAATATACTTCAGCGGTCCGGGACGGTACAAAGCATTCATGGCGATCAAATCACCAAATTGCGTGGGTTTCAACTCACGCATGTACTTCTGCATTCCAGGGCTTTCAAACTGAAATACGCCATTGGTTTCGCCCCGTTGAAACAATTCATAGGTTTTGACATCATCCAAGGGAATGGTATCCAAATCAATGATATCCCCTGTGGTTTCTTTGATCAACTTGATGGCATCTTTCATGATGGTGAGTGTACTCAACCCCAGAAAGTCCATTTTCAGCAAACCGGCCTTTTCAATTTGCGTAACATCGTATTGAACCTGAATCCACTGTGATTCCTTAGATAGCGCAACGGGCACCAACTCATCGATATCTTGGGGAGCAATGATGATCCCACAGGCATGAACCCCAGTATTTCTTACGCTACCCTCCAACTTCTCGGCATCTTTCAACACTTTGGCCGCGTCATCGTTGCCATTGTAAACCTTTTGAATTTCTCTAACGCTATCGATTTCCTCCGGCTTTAAGTTCTTGGAATCGTCTTTGGCGAGTTCATCCGGATCTACGTGAAGCAAGGTTTGCAAATTCAAGTTCCCCACAACCATCTTCGCCAATCTATCGGTATTTGGCAATGGATACTGAAGAACCCTGCCCACATCACGGATCGCACTTTTTGCAGCCATGGTACCATACGTGATGATTTGGGCGATGCGACGTTCCCCATATTTTTGGGCTACGTATTGAATGACACGGTCGCGACCTACATCGTCGAAGTCGATGTCCACGTCGGGCATACTCACCCGCTCCGGATTCAGAAAACGCTCAAACAGCAAATCGTATTTTACGGGATCCACGTTTGTGATACCCAAGCAATAGGCAACCAAACTGCCGGCGGCAGATCCCCTGCCCGGACCCACCCACACATCCATTTCACGGGCCGCTGTGGTAAAGTCTTGAACAATCAAGAAATAACCGGCAAATCCCGAATGGGTAATGGTATTCAGTTCAAAATCGAGACGCTCCTGAACTGGTGTGGGAATGGTGCCACCATATCGCTTCTTACAACCCTCATAAGCCAGGTGTTTCAGAAAAACGTTTTGATCGTCAAAGCCCATGGGTAGCGCGTAGTTCGGCAATACGATATCACGAGACAACTTGGGGGGATCGATGGTGGAAATCAGGCGATTGGTATTGTCCAGTGCCTCGGGGATGTCCGAAAACAGGGCTTCCATCTCTGCCTGGGTTTTGAAGAAAAACTCATCGTTTGGAAAGGCAAAACGAAAACCCTTTCCCCCTTCTTCATTGTTGGCTTTGGGGGTACTTTGAAACTCTCCCGTGTTGATGCACAACAGAATGTCATGTGCGTTCGCATCCTTTTTATCGGTGTAATGCGAGTCGTTCGTGGCAATGATGGGCACGTTGTATTTCTTGCCCCACTTGATCAAAATTTGATTGATATCCTCTTGAGAAATCCCTGTCCCATCGAGGTTTTGCAACCCATGTCGCTGCAGTTCAATGTAGTAATCCTCTCCAAAAATCTTGTGCCACTCACAGAAAATGCGCTCGGCCTCTTCTTCGCCTTTCCACAATATGGCTTGGGGCACCTGGGCACCAATACAACAAGTCGTTGCGATCAATCCCTCACTATATTGCTCAATGAGTGCGCGGTCAACCCGAGGATATTTGCTGTACAAACCTTCCAAGTAACCCAATGAACATAGCTTACTCAAATTGGCATACCCTTGTTGATTTTTCGCCAACAGCAATTGATGGTAACGTTTGTCCTTGGTTCCTTGGGTGAAGGACTTTTGAAATCGGTCTTCAACCACATAAAATTCGCAACCAATCACGGGCATCAAACCTTCTTTGGTAACGGCTTGATAGAACTCAAAGGCGCCAAACATGTTTCCATGGTCGGTAATCGCAAGCGCAGGCATACCATCGGCCTTGGCTTTTTTAACCAGGCTTTTGATACTCGCAGCACCGTCGAGGAGCGAGTATTGGGTATGTACATGCAAATGAGAGAAAACCGGCATAACAGGGAGCAAACGAAGATAAATCAATCCCAAAAGACTCTAAACCAATGTGGACAATTTGGAATAACTCAAGACCGTGGAAGAATCCGCTTGTTCTAGGCAATTGATTTAATTTGCACTGTGTATTTACAACGTTTACAATTGTTTCATTTCAAAAATCACAGCGAACGATCGTTGGAGTTTTGTGATGGCATCAATACCCTCACCGGGGCCAATGGCGTTGGAAAAACCAACATACTCGATGCGGTTCATTATTTGGCCAATGCCAAAAGTTATTTTAACGGCATCGATAGTCAGATCATCGAACACGACAAACCCTTTTTTACTGTCAAAGGCCAATTCGAGGGCGATGTCCCAACGGAAATCCTCATTCAATTTGAAGGGGGGAAAAAAACCATCAAAAAGAACGACAAAGTTTATCCGCGACTACTCGACCATATCGGGATGATTCAAACTGTGTTTATTACCCCTTACGACATCGACTTGGTGCTCGGAAACAGTGAGGACAGAAGAAAGTTTATGGATTTGAGTTTGTGTCAGATCGATAAAGCCTACCTCCAAAATCTCAGCACTTATAAAAAGGCATTGGAACAACGCAACGCACTGTTAAAATCCATGCAAGGCCGATTCATTGACCCAGATTTGCTCGCAAGTTTTGATGCCAAATTGATTCCAACGGGCTTGTTGATACATGAAAAACGCAAAGCTTTTGTGGACAAGCTACTCTCCCATTTCGTGGATATATACCGAAATTTGAGCCAAGGCATAGAGAATCCGACCATTCGATACGAGAGTCCACTCAATGAAGGCGAATTTGAAACGTTGCTACGAGATTCCTACCGACTGGACATGTCTGCTCAACGAACTTCGGTGGGAATTCACAAAGACGATTTGGTCTTCGGATTAGGCGATTTCCCACTGAAGAAATATGGATCTCAGGGACAAATCAAGAGCTTCATCATCGCCTTAAAATTGGCCCAATACAATTATTTTCAATCGGTGACCAAAAACCACCCCATATTGCTGTTGGATGACATTTTTGAAAAAATCGATGAGCAACGGGCTCAACGACTGATTGATATGGTAGGTGTTTCAGGTTACGGGCAGATATTAATCACCGACACACATGCGAGCCGGGTAGAAACCCATTTCCAGCCCATTGACGCAAACAAATTGCATCACCACCTCTGATTTACATGAACAGCCCAACCATGAGGTCGATGTCATGGTATTTAATGGCAAATTTGTCGGCCAAGTTCTTATTTGTCAAACTTCCGCGATACAAGTACGTCCCTTTGCGAACGCCAGCCTTCATGCGCAAAAACTCACCAAACCCTCCCATTTGTGCCATCTCATCGAGCATGGGAGTAAACACATTGCTTAGGGTGTAGCTGGCTGTTCTGCTTACCCTTGACGCGATATTGGGTACACAATAATGAATCACATCGTGCTTATGAAAAATGGGTTTTTCGTGATTGGTAACTTCCGAAGTTTCAAAATTTCCACCGCGATCAATGGCTACATCGATAAGCACGGAATGGGGGC
>JALQWO010000199.1 GCA_023258655.1 Bacteroidia bacterium | reverse complement strand
GCCGTTGATCAGACCCAACGCTTCTTTTGGACACAACTGCAAAGGTTTCCAATTGTACTGTGCCAACCACTGCTCCCCCGAAATCTCACCGTGTTGGGGATGACGTAAAAACCCTTTCCCGATCAGGGGCAACACCATTTGCGACAGCGGCGCGAGGTCGCCGGAGGCGCCGAGCGAGCCTTGCTCGGTGACCACAGGATACCACTGATCATTGTACATGGTCGATAAGCGTTCAAAGATTTCAGGTCGGATCGCCGAATACCCCTTGCTCATGTTGAGCATTTTCAGCCAAAGCATCGTCCGCACCAAGTGCATATTCAGGGGATTACCCACGCCTGCGGCGTGGGTAATCAGCAAATTTTCTTGCAACGCACTCAAATCTTGGGCAGAAATCTCCACATTTTGGAGAGACCCAAATCCCGTATTTACGCCGTACACTGGCGCCGTGGCTTCGGATAAATATTTTGCCAAAAAGGCCACACTGCGGTCCATTCGTTCCCGCACTTCCACGGTCAATTCCACCGGCTGTTTCAATGCCTCCAGGGCCTCTTGCAAAGTATAAAAAGGTTTCATGAATGTAATAATTAATGATTGGACATCTCAATCTGTTGGATGGCCTCTTCCACGGTACAGCGCGATTGCTCACCCGTAACCAAATTTTTCAACGCCACTTGATTGGCTTGCATTTCTTCATTGCCAATGATGACGGCGAATCCCATTTTTTTATCGTTCGCGTAATCCAATTGCTTTTTTAGTTTGGGTGTACCCGGGTATAATTCCACCTTGGGTAAGCGCGCGCGGAGCGCGCGCGCAACACCGCTGCTGAACAACAAACACGATTCGTCCATCGCACACACCAGCGTCGCCTTACGTTCAACCCCCACACCCGCAAACAATCCCGCCGCCTCCATCGTATCGTAAATACGGTCCAACCCAAAACTCACGCCCACACCCGAAACATCCTTCAACCCAAACACACCCGTGAGGTTGTCGTACCGACCTCCCCCGCCAATGCTACCCAATCGGAAATCAGCAGGCAAACGATCATCTGCACCCTCCACTTCAAAAACTGCACCCGTATAATAACTGAGCCCCCGAGCCAATGTAAAATCAATTTCCACATTGTTGCTGTGAGCCACCAATCCCAAAATTGTACGCAGCTCTGTCAAAGCCTTCGTCAATGCTTCCCCCTGCATGAATTCCGTTGATTCGGCAAGCTTCAACTTTTCGTCGTTTCCGCGCACCGACTTACTATTCCACAACCACTCCCAGGCGCCCAAAGCACGGTCTAAACCGCGGTCTGACAGCTCCTTAGCCACACCCTCAAATCCTATTTTATCGGCCTTGTCAATGACAATCATGAACGCATTCCAGTCTTCACGATTGCCCAAAACCCCCATGAATGCATCCAACACCCCGCGATGGTTGAGTCGGATGGTTACCCCCAAATCCAACCGCGCAAACACTTCCTGATACATCTCCACCAATTCCGCCTCCGACACCACCGAATTCGCCCCAACCACGTCTATGTCGCACTGCCAAAACTCTCTGTACCTGCCCTTCTGAGGTCGGTCTGCACGCCAAACCGGCTGCATTTGATATCGCTTAAATGGAAATGCGATTTCATTGCGGTTCATTACCACGAAACGGGCCAATGGCACGGTCAAATCATAGCGCAAGCCCCGGTCAGAAATGTGTGGTGTGAGTGCTTTCACATCTTTGCTGTGCAGCACATCATCACTCACCTTCGAAAGATAATCTCCCGAGTTCAAGACTTTGAACAACAGTTGATCCCCTTCATTGCCGTATTTGCCCTGCAAGGTTTTCAGGTTTTCCAAGGACGGTGTTTCCAGTGCCCCAAATCCGTGTGATACGAATACCGATTCCATGACAGACAAAATATACTTCCGCCGCTGCATTACCGCAGGGGAGAAATCACGGGTTCCGGATGGCAAACTGGGCTTTTCCATGTTGCGAAGTTAACATCGAAGCGGCAAAGGGATGAACCTGTTGCGAATTTTGCAAAAATTCCGTGGCGTTTGGCACCAAATTTGGAATACTTTTGCCACGATGAAAAAGCACATTACCTCCCTTTTGTTTGCATTGGTGGCTTTGACCCCTGCTATTTTCGGTCAAGATGCCAATCAAGACGCTCCCTCTGTTCAGGTAAAAGACATCGATGGCGCACCCATCAACTTCAATACCGCCGTGGAAAAAGGCAAAATTACCGTGGTTTCTTTCTGGGCCACTTGGTGCGGACCTTGCATCAAAGAATTACAAGCCATCGACGAGCTATACAGCGATTGGCAGTCAAAATACAATGTAAAATTGGTAGCAGTGAGCATCGACGACGCCCGCAACAGCCGCAAAGTGAAACCCAAAGTTTTGGCCGAGAACTGGCAATACCAAATCATTCTGGATGAAAACATGGATTTGGCACGTGCCATGAATGTGAACAACCCACCGATGACCTTCGTGTTCGATAAAAATGGCAAAATGGTATACTCACACCAAGGATACACCCCCGGTGCAGAGTCTGAACTGGAAGCCCATATCGCCGAATTGGCGAAATAAATTATCGCATCGGTATTTCAATCAACAGCACATCCGCTTCTTCCGAGGCTGTGATGTCTACTTGATCCAACTCCCAAACGCCGATGGCATCTCGGCGACCCAATTCGTGACCGTTTACCGAAACGCTTCCCTCAATGACAAAGATGTAAGCGCCCTGGTATTCGCCGTGTAA
>JALQWO010000198.1 GCA_023258655.1 Bacteroidia bacterium | reverse complement strand
TGGTTGTAGGTGCAAACGATGTGGTGAACCCTGCAGCGAAAACAGATCCTGCCAGTCCCATTTACGGAATGCCCATTTTGGACGTAGATCAAGCCAAACAAATTGTGGTGTTGAAGCGAAGCATGAAAGCCGGTTACGCGGGTATCGAGAACGAATTGTTCTTCCATCCCAAATGCGGAATGCTTTTCGGTGATGCCAAAGCCAGTTTGCAGAAATTGGTCAACGAGGTGAAAGCCCTGTAAGCTTTGCACAATATTTCTTTGAAGTTTTCAAAACAATGTCCAAAAAGAAACGCAAAATCGCCCTGTTATCGGGGTTTATGGTGTTGGCATCAGCCTCTGCCCAAAATGCCTACCACATTGCTGAAATCAAAGCCAATGTAGCTGGAAAAGGCGGTGTTAATCCCCGATTCCTCAACGTAGAACGCGATGATTTATCTGAAGGAAATGGCTGGCGTAGTTTGACATGGGATAGCAGTACCAACGGCTATTCGCGGTTGGATTCGATTCCTTTTCCGTTTCAATTCAACGGGGTCTCTAATCGCAAGTTTCGGGCTACCAAAAACGGCGTATTGACGTTGGGTGGTTTAACGACATCAGCGGCGGATTTTGTTATAGAGAGTTTGCCTGATTCCCGTATCGCAAACAACTCAATTGTGATTGGTGGGATTTTGGCGACGGGCTCGAATGACCGCGTGATGGTAAAAACCTTTGGCACGGCACCCAATCGACAGTTTTGGGTCAAATTTCAGTCTTTCAGTTTGGGCAAGGACACTGCCAATAAATATGGTACCTACACCTATAATGCCATCGTTATTGAAGAAAAAACACAGGCCATCCACATTGTAAGGATGGGTTGGGGCTCAGAATTTGCTTGGTATGCCAACAATTTGCCCCTGAAAAATGCGCAAGCCAACGGGATTCAAGTGGGTCCGTTTGAATCTTATTCCTTGGCTACTGTGAGTGCGTTACTCAACGACATTCCGAAGCAGGGCAAAGGATTTGATGATAATTCTTATGTGACATTTTACCCCGGTAAGCAAAAAGACAATGATGCTTCCTTTGCGAAGGGTTACACGCTGAAGCCGGCGGGTACGAGTTATGTGAAGAGCGGAACAAATATCCCTTTGGAAATTTCAGGAGTATTTACCATTCATGGTAATACCCAAAATACCGATTACAATTTGCACACCCAGGTAAATAATGAGGCAGTTGTTTCTACTCCTTTGTCGTTTCTGAATTTTACCGATTATCGCAGTGCAATCGTGAATCATACCCTATTGCGAACCATGCAACCGGGAGATCGTGCACGAATAAAAGCTTGGATTTCACCCAATGGGGGCGGAAGCGATGACAATGTCTTGAACGATACCTTGCCGATGGTCTTTGATTTTGTGGCTCAGCAGGGTAGTGGTTCTGGCAGCAACAGAATTTTGGTGGAAGCCTACACCGCCACATGGTGCAATCAATGTCCGGCTGTGGATGTGGCACTTGATTCACTGGAAAAGCGTTATGCGAGCGCTGCAAACTTTGTTTCGCATCACATCAATGACAACATGAACAGCAAATGGTCGCCCATGTCGTTGGATTCATTGCCATTGGTTGTGTTGAATAGGGAAACACCTGTTCTAAAAGCGTCTGATTTATCGACGGCCCTGGAAACTGCGATTGCTGGCTCAACAAAAGGGGTTGAGTTGAAATTGACGAGTTTGGAATATGATGCAGCCAAGCGACAGGTGAAGGGCGTTATGCAGTTAACCGCCCAAGATGCTTGGGTGAAACAAGGATTACGCTTTGGTGTGATGCTGCGTGAACAAGGTGTTCGTGGCTTGGGTACCGGATGGGATCAAAAAGTAGATTTTCATTTAACCAAGGACAGCCAAAGTGTGTTTTTCGGCAAAAACAAAACGTTGGTTGGATATCATCATAACCGCGTAGTTTGGGGTACAGTGGGGGGCAAGCATGGTGACGTTATGACTACGGGAGCGGAAATATTGAAACTGGGGGATAAACAGGACTTTTCATTTACCTTGGCCATTCCAGATTCTATGTTGTCGTTAGGGATGCCCAAAACCGCGGATTTTGGTCCCACAGGAGCGATTTATTCTCGATTCAAACCGGCTGATATGTCTGTGGTAGGCTTTGTTGCCAGTGATTTTGGCGCAGGAATTTCTGAAACGGTGAATTTGGGAGAGTATTCGGCACCCATTTTGGCTTCTGTATCACAGCCTTTGTGGGATATTCAAAATGGCATTGTTCGTTTGGATTCCAAACAGGATTTGAATCTTTACCCCAACCCTGCAAGAGGGTGGGTTTCTCTGGATATTAAAGGCAACATTACCGAGGTTATGGTTTTCGATGTTTCTGGGAGAGTTTTACAAGGTCTCACACTGGCTGAAAACCGGTTGGATTTATCCGCAGTAACACCCGGGTTGTATTTCGTGCGTGTCAAGACCCATTGCGGCATTGGAACTGCGAGATTGTTAGTAAACTAATTGCCAAAGGTTTATTGTTTGTCCTCGCGCTTTTGCGCTTACTGCTTGTTGATTTGTGATTTGATCATCGATTTCCCAGTTGAGGGAGATTGATTGAAGAGTTCATGTTTGCCTAACAATCTCAATGTGTTGTATCCACCACTGTAGGGGGTGATCTTACAGATGACTTGTAGACTGCTGTAAATAGGGGCAAAAAAAGGGGCCAGCGCTTGCGCGCTGGCCCCCGAACCAAAAACCATATACTGTGAAAATATGGATCTTATTTTTGTACGGTAA
>JALQWO010000197.1 GCA_023258655.1 Bacteroidia bacterium | reverse complement strand
TTCGTAGGTCGTTTGTGTTTTGTTCGTGCTTATTCTGGTAAACTCGAAGCAGGTTCTTATGTGTTGAACACACGTTCAGACAACAAAGAGCGTATTTCTCGTATCTTCCAAATGCACGCGAACAAACAAAACCAAATTCCTGAATTAGGAGCTGGTGATATTGGTGCGGTTGTAGGGTTCAAAGACATCAAAACCGGGGATACCCTTTGTGCTGAAAATGCACCAATCATTCTCGAGTCTATGGACTTCCCAGATCCAGTAATCGGTTTGGCAATTGAGCCTAAAACGCAAGCTGACACAGACCGTCTTTCTATTGGTTTGTCTAAACTTTCTGAAGAAGATCCAACTTTCCGTGTAAACACAGACGAAGAGACAGGACAAACTATCATCAGTGGTATGGGTGAGTTGCACTTGGAAATCATCGTGGATCGTTTGAAGCGTGAATTCAAAGTTGAGTGTAACCAAGGTGCTCCTCAGGTATCTTACAAAGAAGCCATTACAACCGAATACACACACCGTGAAACTTACAAAAAGCAAACAGGAGGTCGTGGTAAATTCGCTGACATCCAGTTTACCTTGGGTCCTGCCGATGAGTCATTCACCGGTGAAGGCTTGCAGTTTGTGAACGAAGTTGTGGGTGGTTCTATTCCTCGTGAATTCATTCCTTCTGTAGAAAAAGGTTTCAAAGCGGCGATGGTAAACGGTGTATTGGCCGGTTATTCTATCGACCGTATGAAGGTTCGTTTGTTCGATGGTAGCTTCCACCCTGTGGATTCTGATTCATTGTCGTTCGAAGTTGCAGCCCGCAGTGGTTTCCGTGAAGCAGCGCGTCGTTGTAACCCCGTGTTGTTGGAGCCTATCATGAAATTGGAAGTTGTTACTCCCCACGAAAACAGTGGTGATGTAATGGGTGATTTGAACCGTCGTCGCGGCCAATTAGAAGGTATCGATGAGCGTGCAGGTTCACAAATCGTAAAAGCAAAAGTGCCTTTGAGTGAGATGTTTGGATACGTAACTACGTTGAGAACGATCACTTCTGGCCGTGCAACGTCTTCTATGGAATTCAGCCACTATGCTGAAACGCCAAGAAACATTGCAGATGAAGTATTGAAAAAAGCTAACGCTGCTAGTTAATAAATTACAAAATGGTAAGTCAAAAAATCAGAATCAAGCTCAAGTCTTTCGACCACAACCTTATCGACAAATCTGCCGAGAAGATTGTGAAGGCCGTAAAGACCACTGGGGTCGTGGTGAGTGGGCCAGTGCCGCTTCCAACACGTAAAAGAATCTTTACTGTGTTGCGTTCACCTCACGTTAACAAAAAAGCTAGGGAGCAGTTCCAATACTGCACATACCAACGCTTGATCGACATTTTCAACGGTTCTACAAAGACAGTTGATGCGTTGATGAAGATTGAATTGCCTAGTGGTGTAGAAGTTGAAATCAAATTGTAAGGAGGGTAGCAGTCATGAATGGAATTATTGGAAAAAAGTTGGGTATGACCAGCATTTTCAGCGAGGATGGCAAGCGTTTGGCTTGTACCGTAGTTGAAGCCGGACCTTGTGTTGTAACACAGGTGAAGACCCAAGATACAGATGGTTACCAAGCAGTACAATTGGCTTGGGGCGAAAAGAAAGATAAGCATACTTCTTCTGCCATGAAAGGTCACTTCGCAAAATCTAAGACTACACCTAAGCGTGTTGTTATGGAGTTCCGCGATATTGATACTTTGCCCGAGTTGGGATCAGTGGTAGATGTGAACTTGTTCGAAACTGGCGAATACGTTAGTGTAGTGGGCAAGTCTAAGGGTAAAGGTTTTCAGGGTGTTGTAAAACGTCATGGTTTTGCGGGTGTGGGTGAATCAACTCACGGTCAGCACAACCGTTTGAGAGCGCCAGGTTCAATTGGAGCTTGTTCGTTTCCTGGTCGTGTATTCAAAGGAATGCGCATGGCAGGACGTACCGGTGGTAACCGCGTGAAAATCCAAAACTTAGAAGTTTTGAAAATTGATGGAGAAAGAAACCTAATCGTGATTAAAGGCGCGATCCCAGGTTACAATGGTTCAACCGTAATAATTGAGCGTTAATCATGGAAATTAAAGTATTAAACAAGCAAGGTTCTGAGACTGGAAGAACAGTAACTCTTTCTGAGTCAGTATTCGGTATCAGTCCCAACGACCATGCCATATACTTGGACGTTAAGCAGTTCTTGGCGAATCAACGTCAGGGTACGCACAAGACCAAGGAGAGAAAAGAAATCAATCGCTCAACCAAGAAGATTTTCCGTCAAAAGGGAACAGGTGGAGCCCGTCACGGTTCATTGAAAGCTGGTATTTATGTTGGTGGTGCCCGTATTCACGGTCCCCGTCCACGTGATTACTCTTTCAAATTGAACAAGAAATTGAAGCAGTTGGCTCGTTTGTCGGCCTTGTCTTACAAAGCAAAAACGAATAACATCGTGGTTGTTGAGGACTTCGACATGGCAGCGCCAAAGACTTCAGAGTTTGCAAATATGTTGAAGGCCTTGAAGGTAACCGGACGTACATTGTTCGTTACGCCTGAGGTTCAGAAGAACATCGTTTTGAGTGGTCGTAATATCGAGGGTAACACAGTAATGCGTGCCAGCGATTTGAACACTTACGAAGTGATGAAGGCCGCTCAATTGATTATTACAGAAAATTCAATCGCCAAGATTCAGGAGGCAAATACAAAATGATACTCAAGAAGCCGTTGATTACTGAGAAAATGACCGCTATCATGGATAAGCGTGGTCAATATGGTTTCGTTGTAGATAAAAAATC
>JALQWO010000196.1 GCA_023258655.1 Bacteroidia bacterium | reverse complement strand
GGAGTATTTATCCTGCTACTTACTCATTTGTAGGAGGTACAGATGTCAATAGTCGCAACCCCAAATTGGTATTTAACGCGGGTGGTGCTTATACTTTCACTTTGCGTGCTTGGAACAGCGCTGGAACACGGGCTGCTACGGAGAAAAAGGTGATCAAAACCAAATATGTGATTGCGGTGAAATACTGCACACCGGTGACGGATATGTTGTCGTCTGATGTGGCGATTTCCAAAGTGGAATTGTTCCAAGACAGTGTGAGTTTGTTGGAAAACACCTCACCCGTGGGCGATGCGAGTTATTCAGATTTTGCAGATCAATTTAACACAGCGTTGAGCTATGGTTCCTACTACACGGTAATTGCTACACGTCGTACCAATTCAAACTCTGCCAACTTCAAGGCTTGGATTGATTACAACATCGATGGTGTTTTCTCGGATGATGAATTGATTTTGAACAGTGGTTCAATAAGCACGACCAAAGCGAGCAACAAGTTCCGTGTGCCTGATTTGAAAGATTGTTTCGAGGGCATTACCCGCATGCGTGTGGCAGTGAGTTATGGATCATTCTCCAACACATCTTGCGGCGTAAACGTAGTGGGTGAATTTGAAGATTATGGCATCACATTGGCGAACGACAAAAAAGCCCCCATTATCACTTTGTTGGGTTCTGGTGTAGTTCGTGTAGAGAAGAACAGCAGCGCCAAGGCTTGCTGGAGTGAAAGTGCTTACTCAACCTACACCGCCAAAGATCCTACCGAAGGGGATTTGACAAAAAATGTGGTTGTAACAACCGATTTGGATTGCACCACACCCGGTACCTATTATGTGAACTTTAACGTGCAGGATGCGGCTGGAAATGCTGCTACTACCGTTACCAGAAACGTGGTTGTTGTATTGGATAAAACACCGCCAACCCTCACATTGTTGGGCGGAAGCACCGTGGATGTGCAACAATGTGAAACTTACAACGAGCCCGGTGCCGTTGCTAGTGACTTGACCGACGGAAACTTGAGTAGTTCTGTAAAAGTGACCGGCAGTGTGAATACCTCTGTTGTGGGCAAATATACCTTGACCTACGACGTGGCCGATGCACAAGGGAATGCAACAAGTACTACCCGTACCGTGAATGTGGTTGATACCAAAAAGCCAGGCATTTATGCTTACGGAAAGCGTATCGTTGACCAAGACGTGGTGAATTTGCAAATTGGTAGTTTGTTTGTGGATCCGGTGACCGGATTTGATACATGCAATGGAAGTATCGCAGTGAACAAGGTACCAGGTTTTAATGGCATGGTAAACACCTTGGTTCGGGCCACTTACCCCATTATTTACTTTGCCAAGGATCCCCATGGAAACAATGCGGTGGAAGATGGCTTCGTGGTAAACTACCGCGTGGATGATTACATCGCACCAGATATCACCTTGAATACTGCCGATACAGTGATTCACGATGTGAACAGTCCTTATAGTTCACAGCCTGTAACGGTTCATGACAACTACTACACAACCAATAAAGTGAGTGTGGAGAAATCAGGTAAAGTGAATCCTTACACCTTGGGCTTGTACACCGAAACATTTACTGCTACGGATGAAAGTGGCAACAAATCGGTGCGCAATCGCTATGTAAAAGTTGTGGATCGCGTGGCTCCTACCATCATCACATCTTCTGTGAATGTGTGCGCGGGCGATGCTTTCTGGGCGATGAGCGATGTGTCAGTGCAGGATAACTACTATGGAAACAATGAGTTGTTGCCTTTGGTGAAAATCATTGGTCACAACGTTAACATCTGGCGTCAGGGCATGTATTACATCAACTATCAGGTAACTGACCCTTCTGGCAATAAGAGCCAGGTGGTTTTGCGTCCAGTCATGGTCCGCTATGCCCCAGATTGTGAGAACAGCTTCGTGGGAACCGATGATATGAAATTGGGCGATCGCGTGAGTGTGTACCCCAATCCATCAAAAGGTTTGGTTAGTATCGACTGTCAGTTGAACAACGAAGAGCCTGTTTATGTAGAAGTAACCAATATTTTGGGTGCCAAGATAGCCTCCTTTACCCTGAAATCCGGATTTGAAACCCAGACCTTGGATTTGGGCAAATTCGGACAAGGAACTTATCTGTTAAACATCAAAAACAAGCAAGAAACCACCACCAAAAAAGTGGTGATTGCGCAATAAATCTTTAAAGAAACGTGATTATGAAATTGAAGAATTATATCAATCAAATGATGAGGGGCTTGATGCTTTTTATCGGATTGGGATTGTCGTCTGTGGCTTCAGCGCAGATGAGTGGAAGTTATACCATCGATGCAACGGCAGCGGCAACGGCTACCAATTTTCAAACTTGGCTTGCATTCAACAACGCATGGAATGCGGCAAACATCACCGGCCCGGTAACGGTAACAGTGAAATCCAGTTTGAACATCGGAACTACGCCAGTGAGTTTGAATGCCAACGGAGGAAGTAGTTCAACCAATACTTTGGTGATTGATGGTGGAAATACGCGGATGACCTATTCCGGAACAAACGCGGCTTTTCGATTGAATGGTGCAGACTATGTGACGGTAAAAAATATGGTCATTGAGAATACCAACATCTCAACACCGGGCGGAGTGACCATTACCAACCAATCGGACTACAACGAATTCAACGCGGTGGATGTGTTCTTGAACGGTTACACGGGAACTTCATCTTCTACGTTTTACTATGCCATCAGTGCCTCGTTGACAACGGCGAACTCCAACGGTTCTGCCGCCACAGGTACTTCAGGTCAGCCGGGTTCGTTCAACAAAATCCGTTATTGCAAAATGTATACG
>JALQWO010000195.1 GCA_023258655.1 Bacteroidia bacterium | reverse complement strand
ATTCAAACCCGCAGTAATACTCATGCCGTAGGCTTGAATCACCAGCGCTTGCTTGTTCTTCAATTTCGACATTGTCTTTGGTAACAAATCACCCTTGTATCCAAAAATCGTCTTCGCACCCCAATCACCGCGATCTGGTATGTAAGTAACACAGGTCCATGATGTGGGGTTGGTATTCATCAAACCATTCGATTGGCCGTTGCCTTTCACGCCCCCTTTGACAACATAGGTAGCTGACACAGCCGATGATTTTTGGGTAATTGTTCTACCACTCACCGTGTAATCCGTATTGACTGAGAATGTTTTTGAAAAGTCATAGTTGGTGACTTTGATAATTTGTTTGGGTTTGAACATCAAATTGGCCGTGCTGTTCACACCTGAAAGCAAAACCAACTCGTTAAAAATGGTATCGGAATTCCAAAAAGGTTGCAAATATTCGCGAGTATTACAGGTAGGCACATTGCTGCTGTAATTGGGAAATTCATAATACCCGCCACTGCTTGGAGTCACCACCACCCAAGCCGCTTTTGCCGGTGTTGCTGACCATCCCGCTTCCGCCGCATCAACCGATAGCAGCAAATTGCTGTTCACATCATAAAAATCACACTTCCCGCCGGCGTAATAAATAATGTTGGGTTTGGCTGCCACGGCGCCCGCTGGCGGCTGTGCAATGGCTGGAATTGAGAGCAGAAAGCCCATAAAAAATGCAGAAAAAAACCTTGATTGTTTGAATAATTTTTTCATCATCCTACTAAAATTCAATTGCAAGTTAAGACGCAAAAAGAAATATATTGGTTGCCCAAACATAAACCTAAACGGTTTATTTACAGACGACAGCAGCATTTGATTTACACGTAACGGCGCTGCAGAATAATTTTTATTGAATACATTAAGGCGATAATCGGGTTTTTACCCATGCGCCTTCCACTTTTTGGTAGCGTGCTCGGTCGTGAACCCGCCCAGGCCTGCCCTGCCAAAATTCCATGCCGTCCACCACGATTTCGTAACCGCCCCAGTGTTGAGGACGTTCAATTTTGATGCTTTCATCAGCCATTAAGGCATCCATCTGGGCATCCAATAAACTGCGATCTTCAATCACTTGACTTTGGTTTGAGACCACCGCTCCCGCTTGAGAAATTCTTGGACGACTGTAAAAATAGGCATCGCTATCGGCTTCGCTCATCTTCCTTACCCTGCCCTCAACCCTGACCTGTCGCTCCAACTCCGCCCAAAAAAACACGGCTGACACAAAGGGATTTTCCAACAGCTCCCGGCCTTTTCTACTGTTGTAATTCGTAAAAAAAACAATGCCATCGGTCGTAATTTCTTTTAATAATACCACCCTTGACGAGGGTCTGTGCTCAGCGTTCACGGTACCCAAAATCATGGCATTGGGTTCCAGTACTTGGGAATCAATCGCTTGCTGAAACCATCCAAGGAATTCTGTGAGAGGTTCATCGCCCATGTCTTTCGGCTCCAATGCACCTTTCGTGTACTCTTTTCGGATGTCGGCGATGTTCTTCATGATTTTTAAAGTTAACGGCGCATGCCCGGCAAATTCGGCATCTTTGGCATTTTTCCGCCTGAGTTGTTCATCATCTTCATCATTTTGCGCATTTGCTCAAATTGGGTCAACAACTTATTCAACTCTTGGATATTTCTGCCACTGCCTCGCACGATGCGTTGCTTGCGGCTGGCATTCAAAATTTCCGGTTTTGCCCGCTCTTGTGGCGTCATACTCTGAATCATCGATTCGATGCCCTTGAAAGCATTGTCGTCGATGTCCAAATCCTTGATCTGACTACCTACACCCGGCAACATACCCAACAAATCCTTGATGTTACCCATCTTTTTGATTTGCTGCAATTGGGCCAAGAAATCTTCAAAATCAAACTTGTTCTTGGCAATCTTCTTCGACAAACGCTCAGCCTCTTCTTCGTCGAACGCCATCTGTGCACGCTCCACCAAAGAAACCACATCCCCCATCCCCAAAATACGACCGGCCATACGATCGGGATAGAACACGTCCAACGCCTCCATCTTTTCGCCCATACTCACAAATTTGATGGGCTTGTTGACAACCGTCTTGATGCTCAATGCAGCACCACCGCGGGTGTCACCGTCTAACTTGGTCAATACAACGCCCGTAAAATCCAACACATCATTGAACGCTTTGGCTGTGTTCACTGCGTCTTGACCCGTCATCGAATCCACCACAAACAAAATTTCATGGGGCTTCACCGAGCGCTTCAACTGGGCAATCTCTTGCATCATTTGCTCATCGATGGCAATACGACCTGCGGTATCCACCACCACCACGTTGTGGTTATTCTTCTTTGCGTAGGCAATGGCATTCTCAGCAATCTCAACGGGATTGTTGTTGCCATCCTCGCTGTATACTTCCACACCCACTTGCTCTCCCAATACTTTCAATTGCTGTCGTGCAGCCGGACGGTATACGTCACCCGCTACAAACAGCGGATTTCGGCCCAAACCTTTGAGGTATTTTCCCAGTTTACCCGTAAACGTGGTTTTACCAGAACCCTGAAGTCCAGCAATCAAAATCACGGTGGGACTAGCACTCAACTGCAAATCACTCTTCTGTCCACCCAACAAAACCACCAACTCATCGTTGACAATCTTGGTGAGCAACTGTCCGGGCGATACCGACTTGATCACATCTTGACCTTTCGCCTTCTCCAGAATGGTGTCGGTGAAGTCTTTGGCTACCTTGAAATTCACATCGGCCGCAATAAGGGCTCGACGGATTTCCTTGACGGTCTCCGCCACGTTGACTTCATTGATACGCCCTTGTCCTTTCAGCGATTTAA
>JALQWO010000194.1:1736-2844 GCA_023258655.1 Bacteroidia bacterium | reverse complement strand
GTACCAACAAAAAAGCCACCAAGGATAACCCGGTGACTGCCATAAGTACTTTCCGACCGATACTTGAAGTAAATAGGAAGGAGAGGAGTTTCATAAAATGCTAGTTGCTATTTCTTGGATATTTGCAAAGATACGGAGAATTTTTTCAAGTATTTCCCTAGGATATCGAACTCTAAATTTACGAGATCGCCAGGTTTGAGGGCGGAGAGGTTGGTGTGTTCCCAGGTGTAAGGAATGATGGCCACAGAAAAGGCATCAGGGAAGCTATCTACCACAGTGAGGCTTACGCCATTCACACAAATAGATCCTTTGTTTACAGTAATTCCGGCTTCCATGTCATGTGCGATAAAAATCATCCAACTTCCATCCAAATCATGGATTTCATCTACGGTGCCTACACAATCTACATGGCCTTGCACGATGTGTCCATCGAATCGACCATTGGCAGGCATACAGCGTTCAACATTCACGGCGTCACCCACTTTCCATTGGGATAAGTTGGTGCGTTGTAAGGTTTCATCGATGGCCGTAACCCAATATCCGTTGTCATCGATTTTGGTCACCGTTAAACAAACACCGTTGTGGGCCACACTCTGGTCAACTTTTAATTCGTTTTGGAAAGGTGATGATAGCCGAAAGTGCACATTGGATTGGTCTTTGACAATCTCTTCAACCTTCGCTTTTTGTTCAATAATACCCGTAAACATTTCCTCGCTCCTAGTGACAAAGAAACGACATTCGGGCGAAAAGGTTCATATGACATTATGACATTTTACCATTTGTGGCAATAAAATTGAGTTTGGAGAAGGGCTATGTCAAAGAACAAAGTGAAATCAGAAGCAGAAGAACCCTTGGAGGGCGCAGAAAACGCCGCAGAGCAAAACCCAGAAACCCCAGCGAATGAAGCAAATGCTTCAGAAGAAACCCCTGTGGAGAACATCGATGTCGATACCCAATTGCAGATGGAGCGCGACAAGTATCTGCGTTTGTACAGCGAGTTTGAGAACTTCCGTCGGAGGACTGCCAAAGATCGTTTGGATTGGATGCAAACAGCCTCAAAAGATGTGTTGGTGAGCATGCTGCCTGTGGTGGATGACTTTGAACGTGC
>JALQWO010000194.1:0-1726 GCA_023258655.1 Bacteroidia bacterium | reverse complement strand
CGTTTGGATTGGATGCAAACAGCCTCAAAAGATGTGTTGGTGAGCATGCTGCCTGTGGTGGATGACTTTGAACGTGCGCTGAAAGCCATGGAAAATCTGTCAGAGACTGAAAAAAAGGCAGTTGAAGGATTTGATTTGATTCACAAAAAAATGGTAGGAATCTTCACCAAAGTGGGATTGAAGCCCATGGAGTCTATCGGACAGCCATTCGACGCAGAAATTCATGAGGCCATCACCCAATTTCCTGCTCCATCGGAAGATTTGAAAGGCAAGGTGATTGACGAAGTAGAAAAGGGATATTACCTTAACGACAAAGTGATTCGTTTCGCGAAGGTTGTCGTTGGCAATTAATATAACATGAGCAAGAGAGATTATTATGACGTCCTAGGTGTTTCGCGCGGTGCTTCTGCAGACGAAATCAAAAAGGCATACCGTAAATTGGCCATCAAGTATCACCCCGATAAAAATCCGGGCGACAAAGAGGCTGAGGAAAATTTCAAAGAGGCGGCAGAGGCCTATGATGTGCTGAGCAATCCCGAGAAGAAGCAGCGTTACGATCAGTTTGGTCACGCTGGGATGGGCGCGGGCGGTGGTGGAGCCCATGGTTTCAGCATGGACGATATTTTCTCTCAATTTGGCGATGTGTTTGGGGATGATGGCGTATTTGGGTCGTTTTTCGGCGGCGGTGGAGGTCGCTCAAGAAGATCCGTAGGTTCAAACATTCGCATAAAAATCAAATTGACTTTGCCCGAGATGAAATCTGGGGTGGAGAAAACGGTGAAGTATCGCAGGATGGTTCAGGCAGAGGGCGTGAAATACGCTACCTGCAAGCAATGTAATGGATCAGGCGCGGTACGTCGCGTACAGAATACCTTTTTGGGGCAGATGGCCACCAACAGTCCGTGTCCGGTGTGTTCAGGAATGGGTAAAATCATCGAGAGCAAACCCAAAGAGGCCAATGAGCAAGGGTTGATTTCTCAAGAGATAGAGACCAGTATCCGCATTCCGGGTGGTGTAGCAGAAGGGATGCAGTTGAGCATGAATGGCAAGGGGAACTACGGTCCCGGTGGCGGCGCTGCGGGTGATTTGATTGTGTTGGTCGAAGGCATTCCCCATGAAGAGTTGACCCGAGAGGAAAACAATGTCATTTATCATCTGTGGTTGAGCTTTAGTCAGGCCGCGCTGGGCGATAGTGTTGAAGTGCCTACTTTGGATGGCAAAGTGCGCATCAAAATTGATGCAGGCACGCAACCTGGGAAAATGCTGCGTTTGAAAGGTAAAGGGTTTCCCGATTTGAACGGATATGGCACAGGCGATCAGTTGGTGGTATTGAACGTGTATGTCCCCACCAAGGTGAGTTCAGAAGAAAAAACCTTGTTGGAGAAATTGGGCGAGTCTGACAACTTTAAACCGTCGGCCAAAGAGAAGTCCTTTTTCGATAAATTGAAAGATTTGTTTTAAAGTCTAATATTTCACGGTTGATGTTTTTTACGATGCAGTGATTGACAGCAACCGATAAAATAACAAGAGAGGGCCTCGTTGAAAACGAGGCCCTCTCTTGTTGGAGCGAACTCCTATATACTGGTAATTTGGTTGACAGCCCCGGCCCTGCCGGGACTGTTTCCCCTAGGTGCTAATTAGGCCAAACGGGCTTTCAATTCGCTGTTCAAGGCTTCCAAGAAGTCTTCAGTGTACAAGTATTGATCCTCAGACACTTTGTTGCCAT
>JALQWO010000193.1 GCA_023258655.1 Bacteroidia bacterium | reverse complement strand
AGAGACCTTGAATGTGACCGCATTACCCAAGGGATTCGAAGACAAAGCAGATCATGGTTTTCAGACTTTTTATGAAGGAAAGTCAGCGGAATTGCGTTTTGTGAATCTGTTGAATGCGGGAACAGCGAGTTGTGATTGCGATCCCAACATGCAAATGAGCAAGAACGACGGCAAAATCAAATTTACGCCCAACTCAGCGGGTTGGTGTAAGTTCCGAATAAATACAGCTGATGGAATGGCTTTGTTGGATGACTCTGTTTTTGTTCAACAGGTGCCCATACCTTTCATTTTATTAGAGGGAAGCAGCGATCGGAGTATTTCTTACAGTCGTTTGTCATCGGCGAAACGATTGGAATTCAAAGCCATGCACCCGGAAATGCCCAATTTCAATTACGACATTACCGGAATGAGTGTACGGTTGGTTGGCGCGTCTGAAACATCCCAAGAAATATCCGGCGGTACGGTGAGCTTAACATCGGAGCAATTGTCGAAGTTGCAATACATTGTGGTTGATCGTGTATCCGTGCAAACCCAAGTGAAATTAATTCAATATCAAGAACCCATTGTGATTCAAATCAAGAAATAGTCATGAACAAATTCAGTAAATATATTCTCATCCTTTTCACCCAATTACTGCTTGCGGGCTCTTTGTTGGCGCAAGATGCAATGCGTGTAAGTGGGACGCAAATTGTGCGAAAAGGAGAAACAATGACCATTGAAGCGGGTAAAGTGCTGCAGTTTGAGCCTGGAGCTACATTGCAAATTGAAGGTAGTTTGTTGGTTCGTGGTACCGTAGAAAAGCCGGTAGTGATGCAGTCTTTGGATCCGTCTAATCCCGGAAATGGTTTGATGATTCGGGGAATCGACGAGGGCGGCAGTGTGGTTATGGAAAACGTGAAAGCAGAAGGATTGGTGCAACCCTTGCGTTTTGATCCATTTTGGTATCGTAAGCGCGTTGAATTGATGGGCGTATCTGTTGCTGGTTCAAATTCAGGGGAACCTGTTATCTACGTGGCTGGTCCGCTGTTGGATTTGCGTGACGGTATGGATATTCAATTCTCAATGAAATCCATGAAATTCTTCAATAACACAGGTGCCGTATTGTTGGAGAAAGTGGGATCCGATGGCATTGTGTACAACTTGGATAATCTGTTGTTTTCTGAAAATCACTTGCCCGGTTCCGATGCTACCATGGGCGTATTGCACTTGGATGTCGCTCGTATTTCCAATTCGAGTCAGGTCAAAATTGGTGATTTGGCGTTCAATAGAAACTTGTCTGGTGACAAAAATGTTGGTTTGTCAGTAAGCGGCGGTAACGGAACTGGGACGGAGAAATTTGGTGTGTCCGCCGTGTACGCTTCATCCAATGGTACTGTGGTATACGATAATCGTGTGAATAGTCGGGTTCCGACCTTGGAAATTGGGAAGATTTCGGGATTGAGCAATTACAGCGAGGAAAAAGACTTTGTGGTTTCCGCCAAGCATACATTCGGAAAAGTGAAAATGAATGTGGTAGGAAATCCCCGGGTTGTAAAATTGGAAGATTCGTTGGGTCGCCCGGTTTTTAACAACGCAAATCGTGTAGGAGATACCTTGGTATTGAGTTATTTGGAGGGGAATCCAACCATTGTCACGTTGGCCAATGGACAGAAATTCATGGTTCCTAAGTTAACGGCTGCCGAGTTGCCGCCTCCGATCTACCGCAAAGTGGATACTACTTTAATCAGCCCTGAGTGGCCGGATACCACAAAAACTGGTGAAGGGGACGGTGGAGCTGGAGTTCAAATTTCATTTAAATTACCAACATTCGGTGGCAAAAAAGTGAAAGTAACAGTGATGAAGGAATGGGAAATGGGACTTTGGGGTGGTGGTGGAATCTATGGTGGTGGTGATATCAAACACAAATTTGCACCTTTGCCATCTACCATTGAGATTAGTTCTGGTTTCTATGGTCAATACAATTTGACAAGTAGATTTTCATTGAAAGGGTCCTTTTACAAATCGGCTATTTCAATTCATAATTTGTGGGCAACAGGTCTATTTACAGGAGGGTTGAGTCCAAAGGCGATAGATACAGGTTACAATGAATTTACGCCTTTCGGAAATGCATATTCTGTGATGTTCTACACGAAAATGAATGTTCTGGAAATGGAAGGTTTGTGGCACTTGAAGGATTATGCGTTCAAAGCAGGAAAGAAGACAAGGTTGGTTCCAACGTTGGGGATCAGTTTGGGAGTATTTCAGTACACACCTTATCGATTTGCCTATAAGAATCAACGAAATGATCAGACATATGCGCAGTATACGCAATGGATGAAGGAAAATTATTTATTTGATATGCGCAAATTTGGTTCGGAGGGTCAGAATTTCTTGCCGGGCGCAAGACCATATAGCCAATTTGCAACGTCGATAGGGACTTCGTTTTCAATTGCTTATGTGAGGCCAAAATGGTCATTGAAAGGTGAGTTGAAAGCGGTGTATACCTCAACTGATTATTTGGATGATTTTGGACCTGGTTTGTGGTATGGTGGTGACTATGAAAAGATGATAGCAAATCAAAAAGCGGTTGAACAAGGAGTTGATGATTATTTGGCGAAAGTTAAAAAAATAGCGGCTTACAATCCTGCAATCAATCAAAGCACATACCGTTCAACCAATGGTTTGAACGATTGGTATTTTCAAGCACATATGGGTATTAGTTACAATTTATCCTATGGGAAAAAGAAAAAGGAAGTTACAAATGTGAATTAATTAAGAACAGGGGCCCGCGTAGCGGGCCCCTGTTGCTTTCATTGACGACGAAATTGACTCGACCCTTCCAAATACGCCCTTTCACAAACCAAATCCTT
>JALQWO010000192.1 GCA_023258655.1 Bacteroidia bacterium | reverse complement strand
CCATCCAACACCCGGTTAGTTGGCGATACCCCCTGGTTTAATTCCACCTCCCTATGAGTGTCACTTTACCTGCAGATTTCACCGCACAAATGAGGGGCACTTTGCCTGGCGATCTGGCTGAAGATTTATTGTCGTCTTTACACGATAATCCGATCGTTAGCATCCGCATCAACCACACCAAAAATGTGAAAGAGGATTCTTTTCGCGATGGTATTTTGGGTGAAGCCATTCCCCATTGCGGAGATGGATATGTATTAAACCATCGTCCGAGTTTCACAGCCGACCCGGCGTTTCACGCCGGGTCTTACTATGTGCAAGAAGCCAACAGTATGATGATTGGGGAGTTGGTGAAACGCCTACTCAACAACTTTGACCCCGGTGCCATCGTTTTGGATCTTTGCGCATCGCCCGGAGGCAAAAGCACGCATGTTGCATCGCATTTGAGACAGGGAGACCTGCTTGTTGCTAATGAAGTCATTGCGGGAAGAACCGGGACACTGATTGAGAATCTTTGCAAATGGGGACAAGGGAACCACGTAGTTACTTCGGCAGACGCAAAACTCTTGGGTAGCTCACTGAAAGGACTGTTTCAAATCATCGTTGCCGATATGCCTTGCAGCGGTGAAGGGATGTTTCGCAAGACCCCAGATGCTGTCAATGAATGGAGTGCGGAGAATGTAACCCTATGCACATTGAGGCAACAACGCATCGCCCATGATATTTGGCCAAGTCTTTCAGAAGGCGGCATCATGGTATACAGCACTTGTACTTACAATCGATCAGAAAACGAAGACAACATCAATCACATCGTAGAAAGTTTGGGTGCGGAAATTATGGAATTCGACTTCCCAGAATCTTTGGGAATTTTTGAACTCGAACCGGGAAAATACCGCATGCTGCCGCACCTGACTCTCGGCGAAGGCTTCTTTTTCGCCATTCTTAGAAAGCCGTATAAAGAGCGCTTGTCGTTGCCAAAATCGGCCAAGATGAAACCCTGCAAAACCTTGCCCACATTTTTGAAAACCGACTTTATGGGCTATGAATTGTCCGATGGATTGATGGTGGTACGAAACGGTTTATGGAACGATTTCTATCCCAATTTGCCAGCTTTTTTGCCCAGCGTGAAACAAACAGGAATCAACGTGGGACAAAACAACAAAAACCAATGGAAAGTTCATCCCGAATATGATTTGCTCGCCCAAAAATTGATTCCCTACCCAACTTTAGACCTCGACCTCGACGAGGCGCTTTCTTACTACAAGCGGGCATTTTTATCCTTGAAAACGGAGTTCAAAGGGGTGGTGGGATTGCGATGGAATGGCCTCTCTTTGGGTACTGCCAACGCCGTAAACAACGGGCTCAACAATCTTTGGCCCATGCATTGGCGCATATTACAATCTCAAATGAAAGCTGAGTCTTTGTTGAAAGATCCTCAATAAGGCTGCTTAGACGTGACGTCTTTGTATCGACTATTTTGGCGCTTTGGCTTTTGTGCGCTTCAGACGATCCACATAGTTCATTTCCTTTTCTGTGAGGAAACGCCATTTTCCGCGACCCAATTTTACTTTATCAAACTCACCCAATAACACACGATCCAATGCCGTTACCTCGTATCCAAAATGTTCAAACATTCTGCGAACGATGCGGTTTCGACCACTTTTGATCTCCACGCCCAAAACGGTTTCTTTTCCTTCTTCCACAAAACCACACTGCTCAAAGGCCATCATCCCATCTTCCAATTCAACACCTTCGACCAACTGTAGCATGTGTTCCTTGGACGGCTTCCTGTCTAATGTTGCCCGATACACCTTTTTAATTTCAAAACTGGGGTGCATGAGTTTTTGGGTCATCTCACCATCATTGGTCAACAACAACACACCTGTGGTATTTCTGTCTAACCTACCAATAGGGTAAATACGCTCTTTTCCGGGTAAATCGATCAAATCCATCACGGTTTTTCTTCCTTCAGGATCATCCGTTGTTGTGATGTATCCTTTGGGTTTGTTCATGATGATGTACACAGGTTTTTCGGGGATGACCTTGCGGTCTTCCACTTTCACATTGTCGTGAGGCTTCACTTTTGTGCCCAATTCCTTCACGATTTCACCGTTCACACGCACAAGGCCTTGTAAAATCAATTCATCCGCTTCGCGTCTAGAACATATTCCACTGTTGGCGATATAACGATTCAGTCTGATTTCATTGCTTTTTGCATGTTCAGCGCCTTTTTCCAAATTGTTGGATACGCGATTGAACTCTCTTTTACTGCCTTTGAACCCTTTGGGTGTATCCGCTTTTTCCGCTTTTGGAATGCCGTAAGTTTTCTGAATTTCTTGATGATCCGAAGTGCTTTCAGCGTCGGCAGAAAAACTCCTCGGTTTGAATTTTGCTAACCCTTTGGCTCCGCTATTGGCTGATGATTTTGCTGGCCTGGCGGGGCGATCCTCGAAATCACGGCGGGGTGGGCGTTCATCAAAACCTCTTTTTTCACCGGCACCTGAAAACTGTGGCTTATCAAATCGAGGTTTATCGAAACGAGGCTTGTCCGAAAAGCGTGGTTTATCCGAGAATCCTGGTTTGTCGAATGATCGGGGTTTGTCGAATGATTTCGACTTATCAAAAGATCTCGGCTTATCGAAATCGCGTTTGGGACCGAATTCTTTTTTCGGACCAAACTCGCGGGGTTTATCGAAGCTGCGTTTGTTGTCCGAATCATAGGGTTTTTTAAAACCGCCTCGGTCATTGTCTTTGTCCCATGGTTTGTCGAAACGTGGCTTATCCGAAAAACGAGGCTTTTCAAAACCTCCTCTTCCCTCGCGGGCATTGAATGGTTTTTTGTCATCCCCATCTTTTGAGAATCTCGCACTTCTATC
>JALQWO010000191.1 GCA_023258655.1 Bacteroidia bacterium | reverse complement strand
TGTATTGGTTGATATCAAAGAAACCATCAAAGGCTTCAACATGATTATGAATGGCGAAGTGGATGAATACCCAGAAGCAGCATTCAACTTGGTGGGCACCATCGAAGATGCCATCGAAAAAGGTAAAAAATTGTTGGAAGACGCTAACGCTTAATCACCATGTTTGTTGAATTATTGACCCCCGATAATACCCTATTCAGTGGCGATGCGGAAGTAATTACCCTTCCAGGTGTCAACGGTAGCTTCCAGTTGATGAAAAACCACGCACCCATGATTGCCAATTTGAAATCGGGTAGTATCGAGATCAAAGACAAAAACGAAACCCAAACTTTTGAAATCAAAAGCGGTCTCGTGGAAGTTTTAAAAAACAAAGTGGTTGTACTGGTATAATCGCAGTATAAAATCGAATCCGTTAACTTAATTCAATAAGTGCAACAAAAAAGGCTCCCAGTGGGAGCCTTTTTTGTTGCACTTATCCACACCAACCCTAAACAAAATCTATTTCACAAGATTTAAAAAATCAATCTTGCAATCAGAATATCGCCATACAAATCAGCGAAAACCCCAATAATCACTGGGGTTAACAAATAAAACCATTGCAATAAGTGTCCAATTGTCGTTTTGACACTTAGGCACGCTACATTATTCACAATTATTTTGTATAACTTATTACACCACAAACTTCTACAAAAAATTCGGTAGAACTTAAACAAAAGCGCATATTTGTATAAGTTATCACCATGAACGTTATACAAAACAACTTCGACCAACTCATCGCAGCAGAATTGATGCCCCTACGCAATTATGCCTTGTCCTTGACGCACAACATGGATGAGACCAAAGATTTGGTACAAGAAACCGTGTTAAAAGCATATCGTTACAGAGCAAAGTTCCAAGAAGGAACCAACCTCAGGGGATGGCTATATACAATCCTGAAAAACAGCTTCATCAACAATTACCGGAGGGACATGAAGCGCAATACGTTCTTGGATAGTACCGACAACAGCTATTTCATTGATTTGCCATCACACAAAATCGATAACGACGCTGAAACCAAATTTATTCGTCGCGATCTCGACCGTGCCATCGAAGATTTGGCTTTTGACTTGCGGGTTACGTTCAAACTCAACACCGAAGGTTACAAATACCACGAAATCGCGGAAGAATTACAAATTCCCATCGGTACAGTAAAAACACGCATCTTTGTAGCACGTAGAATTTTGCGTGAACGCCTCAAGGATTACGCAGATGCCTACGGGTATCAAATTGCTTAATCCAACCGCGCGTGAGCCTATTACAAAGCCATTACACCTACCTCATTCTCAATTTATTCACCATTAGTGGACCGCTACTTCTGTCGTTCGACAAAAAAGTGGCCTTTTACAAAGAATGGAGATTTTTCATCTTGGCGATGCTTCCAACAAGCGCTGCCTATATCCTTTGGGACATCATTGCCACACATACTGGTGTCTGGAAATTTAACGAACAATATCTCCTTGGATCTTTTATCGGAAACCTACCATTGGAAGAATACATGTTCTTTTTGGTTGTTCCCTACGCCTGTCTGTTCATTTATGCTTGCATCAAAGCTTACTTCCCTAACCTGACACACAAACCCGCCCACAATGTCATCACCGCCATTGTCATTGTATTGAGCGCTCTAGCGCAAATCAAAGCACCGGGGCATGCCTATACCTGGAGCACCTTTGGGTTATTGGGTATTACATTCATTACGCTTCAAGCCCTTAAATTCACCCAACACCTCACCTACCTCATTACCGCTTGGGCCATCGCACTCATACCCATGGCATTTGTCAACGGTATTCTCACAGGGAACCCTGTATTGATCTACGACGACAGTGAAAACCTAGCAATACGCATAGGCACTATCCCTTTCGAAGATTTTTTCTACAATCTGTTGTACATGACATGGATGATCACCTTGTACGAGTGGCTCAAACACCACCAGAAAAAGAAGACGCTCACTTAATTCCAAACAGTGGTGTCTTTGGCACTTAACTTTTTGGCCTTCTTGCGCTGCTTTTTGGTACCGGGTACCGGGATATATTTTTCTGGGTATTTCTTCAAATCCAACATCACCTTCTGCAGTTCCGCATTGGTATTCACAATGTCACTGTAGAGTTTCTCGTCGTTCAGTAATTTCCCAGCACTACCTTGACCTTCATTCAAACGAGTCAACATAGCCGCAAGTTTACCACTCGATACACTGAGGTTGTTTAATAACTCATCCACACGCACAGAATCTACTTGACGACCCACCTTGTTAAAGTGCCCCAATCCTTCCCTCAATTGACGATCATACTCTGGCAAATTATTCGAAAAATCCCCCATGCCTTTGGCTGATGCAGATAACCCAGGCTGTATTAGATCAACCGTAGTTCTTATCTCGGCAATCGTACGTGTCAATTCACGCAAGACCGTAGGCAACTCCCCAATGGCCGTATTGAGACCATCATTGTGAAAGAAATCGTTCAACGTTGCCAATACAGAATCTGCACTATTGGTCACATTCACGATCCTGCCATTCAACATATTAAAAATGTCGCTACTGTATTCAGCCATCAACTCATCCTCATCTTCCGCAAACTCTTTGGATGTACCCAAAAGAAGTTTTAAAGTTACTCCCCCCAAAAGTGCAGATTCCAATTTTATTTTAGAATCTTTGGGAATAGGCATATCAGAGGTAATTTCAATTTTCGCGACAATCATTTGACTATCGTCCATCTTCAACGACCTCAACATCCCCACTTTAAAACCGTTAAACATCACCTTGGTGCCCACAGATAAACCTTGCGTGTTGTTGTAACGCACATAGAAATCGCGACCACGGGTAAAGAAATTATCACGACCCATCAT
>JALQWO010000190.1 GCA_023258655.1 Bacteroidia bacterium | reverse complement strand
TGTATCTGGAGAGTGATATTGAGTTGCTTTCCATTAGTTATGATGAGAAAGAGGAGGTAGAATTCCCAGGGCAAACAATGTCTGCTCCGCCATCTATGGAAGCAGTGTCGGAAGAGGCGATTGTACAGGAGGTTGTGTTGGAGGAGTCAGTAACTGATGTCGTTGAAGAATCAGTAAAAGATGTCGTTGAAGAATTATTCAATGAGGTCACCGAAGAGACAGTAATAGCAGTCACTGAAGAAACCCTATTGCCAGCAACAGAAAGGGAATCAGCCCAAGAGGTCGTGCCTGCGTTTATCCCCGAAGTAGAACGTGTGGTTCCACCTGTTGATCCAGAACCGATTGCTGAAGTGGTTGTGGCGGTAACAGAAACTCAAATAACCTCGAAGGAGGAAGTGGTTCCAACGGAAACGGCGAAAAGTGCTTCTGGTTGGTCGGTGGATTCGGTGATCGGACAGATGCCATTGAGCCGTCGATTTGAATTTGCCAATATTCTTTTTGGGGGTGATATGCAAATAATGGGTATGTTCATCCAACAATTTATCGATGCGCCGGATGCGGCAGGGCGGTTGGATGTTTACGACCAGTGGTATGAAGAGAAACAGTGGCGTAGACGGGATGAATCGGCGAGTGACATGTTGAGAATGCTCAAACGCATGTTTGCTTCGTAAGCTGCATCGGGGCGTGTCCCCGAGATGCAATACAATTTTCAGAAATATCCATTTTTCGTTCCGCTCTCAGGGTTGCTCTTGGGGTATGTATTGTTGCGTGTGGGTTGGGCGGAAGATTTTTCATTGGGTTGGTGGTTGATTGTTGGCTTGATCTGTTTGGTGCAGTCTGTGCTGGGAATTGGGTCTTCGTTGCGGGTGTTAGGGGTATTTTTATTGCATGTAGTATTGGGTGTTGTTTGGGTTGGCGAAACGGATGGAGAGGATCTGTTTGAAATCAACAAAACTTGGGTTGGAAGGGGGGATTCTGCCTATGCCTTGGTGGAGGTGAGGGATTCCTGGTTGCCAGGGACAAAGGGGCTAAGGGGGACAGTTCATTGTTTGGGGATAAAGGTTAGTGGGGGTAGATTTCGGTCTTGGGATGGGGATTTTCGGGTGTCGGTGAGGGGTAAAGCCCCAGTGCCACCGGCACTGGGGCTTTACTGGGTGGCTGTCAAAGAACTCCGTGAATATCCCCTGCCGGAAGTGCCTGGGGAGCCCAACTGGCGACAGATTATGCGGTCCATGGGGATTCGGGGCTACATCAATAAAACGGCGATTTGGTATCGTGTATCTCACGGGTCAATGGCCCATGTTTCTTGGGTCTATCGATATCGGTCGAAGGTGTTGGTTACGCTGCAAGAAGCATTGCGCCGGCGGTTGCAATCGCAACACGCCGGCTTGGTGTATGCCATGTTGCTGGGCGACAAATCTGGGCTAGATCCAGCCATGGAAGCCCAATTTGGCGCCGCAGGTTTGTTACACGTGCTTGCGGTATCAGGCATGCATGTAGCCCTGATCATGGGGGCGTTGTTTTGGGTATTCTCTGGTTTCGGGGCCCGCGGCAGTCCAGGGATTTCTTCTTTGATTGTGTTGCTTGCCGCGGGCTGGGGATATACCTTTTTAACTGGCGGGGGTGCAGCCGTGGTAAGGGCCATGATCAGCGCAACATGGATGTGGCTGGGGAAATATGCCTTCAAGCGAAAACAATCTTTGCTTCACGTGCTAACAGGATGTGCATACATTCAGTTGCTCCTTGATCCGCCTTGTATCGAACAGATGGGATTTCAACTCAGTTATTTGGCCGTTTTTGGTATCGCATGGCTACACCCCAAAATCATCAATCGACTTCCCCCATTGTCGAGACCATCTCTCTGGTTAGCAGAAAATACCAGCCTAACGTTGTCTGCGACCTTGTTTACCTTGCCGTTGTTGTTGTGGCAATTCCAATCCTTTCCAACGTGGTTCCTCTTGGGCAATTTGCTGTTGCTTCCCCTTTTTTCACTTTCGGTATATCTCACCTTGGTTTGCCTACTATTGGGGTGGGTGCCATGGCTTGGCGATGTCTTGTACACCGTATTTGATCATGGGTTGGCAGGTTTGCTCTGGCTTCTTTCTGCGTTGCAATCACTGCCCTTGCCGCAGTTGCTGGCGCTTCCGATGGATGTGTTGGATCTGTTTTTGATGGGCTTATGTATCTGGGCGATGTGCGGATTCATCGCTGTGCGATTGACTGGGAAAATCTCGCTGTTGAGCAACACAGCAAAACTGCCTGCCGGGGTTGTGCTGTCGCCGCCCCAACGATATCCATTCAAGGCTTATCATTGGGTGGTGTTTGGCATACTGTCTTTTTTTATGCTCTGCGCTCATTTAGAATGGACGCGTAGAGTACGTCATCAGAATCAAGAGCACTTTGTAGTACACTTGCATGGAGTAACAATTTGCGTTGATAAAAAGGGAGGCAATCTTCGTTTGACGGGACCTTGGCGAAATGAAAGAATGAAAAAATTTATTTGGCAAAAATTGCAAAAGTATGCCGAACAAAATGGCGTGCGTGAGGTGGAATGGGTAAACCAACTACCTTTGTATTATGAGTGAATTGTTGCGCACCCAGATCGATGGCGCCATTGCCCATTTGATCTTGAATCGCCCAGAGAAACGCAATGCCTTGAGTGGGGATTTGATTGCCCAGATGCACCAAGCGATGTTGGAGTTCAATGCCAACGAAATGATTCGTGTGGTGATTATTCGCTCGGCCGACAAACCCTTTTGCGCGGGGGCCGATTTGGCCTATTTGACCCAGCTCCGCAACAATACTTTGGAAGAAAACGAGGCTGATTCTCAGCAATTGCGTGCCTTGTTCGATGCCATTTTTCTCAGTCCCAAAGACATCATTTCTCAAGTAGAGGGGCCTGCGCTTGCCGGTGGATGTGGCCTTGCTACT
>JALQWO010000018.1 GCA_023258655.1 Bacteroidia bacterium | reverse complement strand
ATTTTACCAAATGGATTTGCAACTGCGGAGCTTGACCTATGTGAGAAAAGAATGGCACAAGTTAGGCAGGTTGGTTGAAAAAATTGAACTGACGGGCGGATGGCAAAGTCAGAGCGAATGGCGCTCTTTTCAAAAAAATAGTTCTAACGTCTTACGACGAGAAAAAGATTCTGTAGATACGCGATTTGTGACAGTCAAATTGTTTGGATTTCAGCGACGGGGCTGGCAATATGTAGCGGGGATAGACGGATATTTTGATCAGGTATTTTCACAAAGGAGGGATGTGAATTTGGTTATGGGAACGGAAACAGGGCTGCGCGCATTGTATCCAAATAAATCGCACAATGACCAAATTTCTGCGTTTGCGTATACGACGAAATCCACGGAACGCAGTTTGTTGCGGTTGGGTGCGCGTTTCAGTGGTTCACGCGTGCGTATTCCAACGGTAGAATTGGGTGACGTCGTCGACGATAATCAGGCCGTTGTATTTGACGTGTCGGCATCGCACAAGTTGTTGAGTAACCTCGCCATTTACAGCAATGTTGGCAGCAGTTATCGGAGTCCCAACATTGACGATTTGGGAACACTGGGCATCGTAGATTTTCGGTTTGAGGTGCCACAATACGACTTGAAACCCGAATACAGCCTAAACAAGGAACTGGGATTGAAGTGGAAGGGGGAGAGCTCCATGGCGAGTGTAAGTCTTTATCATAATGCACTCTCAGGGCTAATTACGCGGGTGAAATCGCCGACCGATAGCTTGCAAGGATATCCGGTGTATTATAAACAAAACACGGGCTTGGCGAGAATTCAGGGGGCGGAATTGGATTTTTATTGTGTGATGGGAAAGCGTTTCCGGTTGAAGGGGGGAGCGTTTGTGACGGTGGGCGACAACCTATCTCGGAATGAACCCATGCGGAGAATTCCGCCAGTTATGACGAATCTGCAGAGCAGTTATCGCATCAATGATCAACAGACGTTGTTCGTCACTATCCATGCGGCGGCCCCTCAGAAGCGGCTGGCTCAGGGCGATGTGCAGGATAACCGGATTGGACCAGCGGGAACCGCTGGGTACGTAGTTGGGGATTTGCGGTGGAGATGCCAGAAAAAACGGATTTACATGGATTTGGCAGTGGCCAATGTTGGCAATGCACTTTACAAGACTCACGGTTCTGGGGTTTTTATGCCCGGAAGATCATTGCAGTTTGTCGTGGGATTCTAGCATTGTAAATGACCGTGGATGGCATCGTTGGGGTCGGTGTTGTATTGAAAAAACGCCTTGGGTTTAACGGGGTGTTTTTAAAGTCTCTTGTGCATGTAACCCTTGTGTTTATGAATCGTTAATTATGGATTTGATTGGGCCGGTGATGGACTTAGGTTACACTTTCATGACACAGAATTTACAGGGTTGTCATTCGGTATTTTGATGTAAGTAATTGGTATTTAGTAGTTTATGGTTTTTTATTGAGGAATTCGATGTTGGTTTAGTTTGATGGCGCCGTTAAATAATTCTTGTTTACGATTCAGTAACTGAGATGGAGGAATGACATAACCTACCGCGCGTTGATTTGGAACGTTAAACTAAACCATATCAAATGAAAAAGAAATCGTTTCAAGTGAAGAAGTTAAGTGGAATGGTGGCTGCGTTGGTGGCTGTCCTCGTTCCCACTTCTGCCCTTGCCCAAGAAGTTTCTGACACCGGCAAGGTGGAAGAGGTAGTTGTTACTGCCTTGGGTATCAAAAAAGAGAAAAAGAAGTTGGGTTACGCAGTGCAGGAAATTGCTGGTGCGGATCTAGTGAAGGCCAAAGAGCCTAACGCCGTGAACAGCATGGTGGGTAGGGTTGCTGGCTTAACCATTGGTCAAAGCGCTGAATTGTTGGGTACTCCCAATATCGTGCTTCGTGGTAGCGACATTCGTCGTGGTCAAAGCGTGTTATTTGTAGTAGATGGTATTCCTATCAACTCGGATGCCTATAATTTGGGACCCGATGACATTGATAAAGTAACAGTACTTAAAGGGCCTGCTGCCGCAGCTTTGTATGGATACCGCGGACAAAATGGTGCCATAGTGATTACAACCAAAAAAGGGAGTAAGCGTGGAGTTTCGGTTGAATTCAACTCAAGCAATATGATTGAAAATGGATTCTTGACAATTCCCAAAGTGCAGGATGAGTACGGTCCTGGCGATCACGGAAAATACTCGTTCGTTGACGGTAAAGGCGGCGGGTTGAACGACGGTGATTATGATGTTTGGGGACCAAAGTTTGAGGGTCAGATGATTCAACAGTATGACGGTTTGAAGCCATGGACAGCTCGTGGAGCCAATAACTTGCAACGTTTTCTGCGCCCAGGAATGGTGAGCAGTAATAACATCAGTGTTGCCAATTCGTCTGAAAAGTCAGATGTGCGTTTTTCTTTCACCAACATGCATCAGGGAGGTATTGTTCCCAATACTGAATTTAATAGCAATACGTTCAACTTAAGCAACACCGTTCGTTTCAACGATCGTTTGCGTTTGGATGCAAATATTAACTACAACAGACAATCTACTCCAAACATCAACGATGTTCAATATGGTCCAAACAGTTTGATCTACAATATGACCATTTGGGGTGGTGCTGACTGGGATGTTATGTCCGACGACATTCGGGGTATTTGGCAGCCTGGAAAAGAGGGTGTTCAGAGCGTATATGCAGAATACCAACGTTACCACAATCCATGGTTTGTTGCAGAAAAGTGGTTGAGAGGTCATTACAAGAATGACATTTATGGCTATGCATCATTGAATTATGAATTGTCTAAAAATCTGACGGCAATGGTTCGTTCGTCTATGACTACTTATGACTTGCTGAGAACAGAGAAAATGCCATTTTCAGCGCACCCTTATGGTCGTGAAGAAGGTAGAGGTGATTACCGTGAGGATCGTCGTTCATTGTTTGAAGCTAACAATGAATTCATGTTCAACTTTGATAAAGAATTGAACAAAATGAATGTGCATGTCTCTGCCGGTGGTAACCGTCGTGATTTTAAATACACAAGTTCGTTCACAACAACTGATTATTTGAACGTTCCAGAAGTTTACAATTTTAACAACAGTGCAAATCCTGTGAAGGCCTACAATTTTGGCTCAGAGATGGCGGTTAATTCATTGTATGCATTGGCAGATATCGGAGGTAAAGGATACAACTTGAACTTGGGTGTTCGCCGTGACCAACTTTCTACATTGCCAGAGGGTAGCAACAGCTACACGTATCCTTCGGCTTCGTTGAGTTTCATTCCAACTGATTTCATGGATAGGAATAACACCCTGAATTTCTTGAAATTGCGCGCTTCATACGCTCAAGTAAAAGGCGGATTGACAAACCCGACTGTAGGCCCAGCAGGCTATCCAATTGGATATGGTGCTGCTTACAGCACGACTTACGATGGTCCATCATTTACCAATTCATCTGTGTATTCCACACCGTTGGTTTATCAGGGTAAACCATCTGCTTATTTCACCAATACAATTACAAATGCGAGCTTGCAACCATTCCAACGTACCAACATTGAGGCTGGTTTAGAAGCAAAAATGTTCAAGAATCGCTTTGGTATTGAAGCCACGTACTTTGTTTACAACGATGGTCCAGGTATTTATCAAAGAACGGTTTCTGAGGCCACTGGTTACACCAACCAATTGGTGAATGGTATCGAAACACAGAGAAAAGGTTGGGAAGTAAGTTTGAATGGCGATATCGTAAAGCCAAAAACAAAGAACGGATTTTCATGGGAGTCGATGGTCAACTTGTCGCGCTACAGAGAATTTTTAACGGGTGTGTACGAGGGTGTTGATCAAATTGCGGCAAACTATTTTGTGTCTGATAACTCAAGCAACCGCTTCATTAAGGTGGGTGACCGTATCGATGCGATTTATTGCGGTTCGTTCGCAAGAACTGCCGAAGGCGAGTTGATCAATGATGCGGGCGGACGTCCAATTGTATTGCCAAAAGGACAACAACAGGGATATGCTTTGCCTGATTTGGTATGGGGTATGTTCAATAAAATGTCTTACAAAAACTTTACTTTCTCATTCCAATTTGATGGTAGAGTAGGTGGCAGTGTAGTGAACCAGATTCAGCGTCAAACGTTCCGCGGTGGTCGTCACATCGAAACAGTACAAAACAACATCACCGATGCCAATGGATTGGGGATGGGCGATGCACGCTACAACGACTATCAGGGTACTAAATCGTGGGTAGGTCAAGGTGTTCAACTTGCGAGTGGTACTCCCAATTACGATCCAGTTACGGGTGAAATAACCAATATGGGTGAATTGACTTTCAAGAAGAACGAAACGGCTACTTATTTGCAAGATTACATCAGCCGTTACTATGGTCAATATGAAGCCAATTTGATGAGCAAGAGCTATGCGAAGTTGCGTGAAGTGTCTGTTACTTATCAGATTCCAGCCAAATTGATGGGTAAAACCTTCAAGTCTGCCAGCATTTCTTTGGTCGGCCGCAACTTGTTATACTTCGCAAAAGGCAATCACGATGTGGACTTGGATCAATTTCCTGGGATGATCGGGTATACCTCTTTGCAGACACCCACATTGCGTCGCTACGGAGTAAATATCAACTTAACTTTCTAATAAATAGGAGAACAAATAGTATGAAAAACAGAATATTTCTAGCACTTGCTGCATTGGTAGTCATCGCTGTATCAAGCTGTAAAGTAGATGGATTGGATAAAGATCCAAACAGGCCAACCGTAGTTACCCCTGATTTGGTATTCAATGGAATTTGTAATTCAATCATGATTTCACCTTGGGATGATGAAGCGCGCTGGTGTCAGTACAACTGTTGTAATTATAATTACTACGGTAACCAAGAGTATAACTGGGGTGGAGGAAGCTTGCGTTTTACAACATTGAAAAATGTTCAAAAAATGGAAGAAGAAGCCAAGCGTGTGGGATATGCCGCGGTGAATCCCTACTCCGCCGTTGGAAAATTCATGCGTGCCTACATGTACTACGAAATGTCTATGTTGGTGGGTGATCTGCCTTTGGATGAAGCTTTGAGTTCAGCGACAACATTGTCTCCCAAATACGCTACGCAAAAGGAAGTTTTTGTGCAAGTGTTGAAGTGGCTCGATGAAGCCAACACGGAGATGGGTTCATTGATTTCTTCAGGTAACACGAGCATTGCCGGCGACATCTACTTTAATGGAGATTTGTTGGCTTGGCAAAAAGCAAACAATGCATTTACGTTGCGTGTATTGATCTCTTTGAGTAAAAAAGAAGGAGATGCCGATCTGAATGTTAAATCCAAATTTGCCAATGTGATATCAAACCCAGCGAAATTTCCTTTGTTTGAGATGAACTCAGATGGGCTGCAATATGTGTACAACAACACATTCAATAAATATCCAACCAATCCAGACAATTTTGGATTTGATGCCACTCGCTACAATATGAGTGCTACTACTTTGAATACGTTGGCTACATTGAAGGATCCCCGCGCAATGATGTTCGCTGAACCTGCAGGGAATAAAATTAAGTCGGGTCTTCAACCTACCGATTATGCCGCTTTCGTAGGCGCAGAGTCTAGCTTGGATTTGGCTGATATGTCAACAAAAGCAGGTGTCGACAATGGCTCCGCTTACTTGCCAGGTGAATATTCTTTTTACAACCGAAAGCGCTACTATTCTACTTACACGGCCGAAAATACTATTTTGGTTGGATACGCAGAGATGTGCTTTAATATCGCAGAGGCAGCGAACCGCGGATGGATTTCTGCAAATGCAAAAACTTGGTACGAAAACGGAATCAAAGCTTCTCAGGAATTCTATGGTATCAGTAATGGCCCTGTTGATGTTTATTTCTTCAAGGCAGGTGGTAAAGTTACCGATGGTGCATCGTACAATAAATATACGGTGAACTTCGATCAGAATGCCTATTTGGCTCAGCCTGCAGTGTCATATGCCGGAGACAATGCACAAGGTTTAAATCAGATTTTAGTTCAAAAGTACCTGGCATTCTTCCAAAATAGTGGATGGGAAGGTTACTTTAATTACCGCAGAACAGACGTTCCTGCCTTCTCAAAGGGCGGTGCTGGGACTGGAAACAGTGGTTTGATTCCTCGTCGCTTCCAATACCCTGCATCAGAGTCTGTCAACAACAAATCCAATTGGCAAGCAGCCTTGGATCGTCAATTCGGTGGAAAAGACGATATCAATGCCGATATGTGGATTTTGAAATAAAAATTTAGTAAAAGGTTTATAGTTAGTAAAGGGGAGTGGGTTTGTCTGCTCCCCTTTTTTTAGATACTCAGAATGTATATCGTAGAAAAAATTAAATCTTTGTTTGCCGAGCACGGCCAACAGAATTACGGAGAGGATGTTACGCAACAAGAGCATGCGATTCAATGTTATTTGCTCGCAGAAGAGGCACATGCTAGTTTGGAATTGCGTGTGGCTGCGTTTCTGCACGACATCGGACATCTTGCTTATGAGGAAATTGAAGGACAAGCCAAAGACATGAAACATGAAGAAATTGGTGCATCGTTATTGTTGACATGGGGCTTTGGGACAAAAGTTTCAGAAATTGTAGCCTCCCACGTTTGGGCCAAGCGCTACTTGGTGAGTTGTGAACCCTATTACATCAATCGATTATCGGCTGCGAGTCTCAAAAGCTTTCAACTGCAGGGTGGCTTGATGTCGGATGCAGAGGTTTTGGAAGCCAAAAAGCACCCGTATTTCAACGAGTCATTGAATCTCAGACGCTGGGATGATACGGGAAAACGCATCGCAGAGGATAGTGAAATTCCTTCTCGTGTTTGGGACGATCTGCTTTCGTGTTTGCTGCTTAACCAAGCAGATTAGATAGGGTTTCCTCGGCCATGCCGAATCCCAATGTCATTCCGGCTCCACCCGGTCCATTGGCGATGTAAACACCGGCTTCCACCGCCTCAAACCACTCGCTTTGTCCATTCGTCATTTTCAAATACTGACCTGTCCAACGCTGTGAAATTTGCAGATTGGGAACTTCCATGACGTCATTCATGTAGTCTAAGATCAGTTGATCTACATCGTGTTGTTGGAATGGCTCGTGGTGCATACCATAGTCATGGCTGTCGCCGATGGTGAGATGGTTGTTGTAGTTTTGACTTATTAGCAAGTGTATGCCGTGATAAACTTGTTTAGGATAGGTGTCGGTAGCCCATTTTTTATAAATGGCCGATGACGGTAGTTTTTCGTAGCTGCCGTAATGCAAAAAGCTAAGTCCAGCACACAACGCGGGTACCGTTTGTGAAATTCGATAACTTCTCAGCATGTTGAGTTGGCTAATCGTAACAGGAGCCGATTCAAATACCTCTGGATACAAAAGATTGGTTTCGTAACCGCTACAAACAACGATGATGTCAGCCTCGAAACGATGTCGTTTTGCCGTTGTGACACGCCCTGTTGAGATTTCCAAAATGGGTGTGTTGAAGTGAAATTTGATACCACCTTGGGCTTCCAAATAAAGTGGAATTTGCCTAATAGCCTCCCTGGATTCAACGATAATTTCAGTACCACTGAATATGGCGCCGTGGTTGTTTTTCTTGTGTGCCAGTGGGAACAAACTGGCCGTTTCTGCTTTGTTTAATAGCTGTAATTTAGGTCGGTGTTGCAGTTCGCGTTCCAAGAACTCATGGCCCATTTCATATTCTAGTTCATTGGATAATAACTGAAGGCTTCCTGTTTGCTTATGCCATATGTTTGCGGCCTTGCAAAGGTCTATCCATATCTCGCGGGTTTTCATGGCGCGATTTAACAGCTTCCCCGAGGGCTGACCCACCGGCCAAACCATGCCAAAATTTCGGATGGAGGATCCACTGGCTTTGACAGATCGTTCAAAAACATCCACGGTATATCCCTGGTTTTTGAGTGCGCGTGCGTAGGCGATGCCCAATATGCCGGCACCAACGACAATGGCTTTAGGTTGTGAGAGCTTCTGCATTTTGAGGTTGTTTCTTTTTTTGGAGTTGATAAGGAATCGCAAGGGCCAGTAAAAAAACGAGGATCGTACCAATGGTGATTACGCTGATGTATAGCGTTGTCCATTTTACGGATTCCATCTTGTTGAAAAGAGCGAAAGAACTAATAATGAGGGAGAACAGGTAGCCCACACTGTCGGCGATATAAATCAAAAAGCCCGAGTTCCCAGATTCGCCAGAAAAGCCAATGAGTCTGTCCATGACGCTAATATTAATCAGGATATAACCCAAATAAAACCCACCGCCAGTGAGCATCAATAGCCAAACGATGGAGATGTATGATTGGCTGAATAACAGGGTGGCCGACAACGACAAAAGCGCACCGGATAGTATGGAGAAAACGGTGATATTCAATGCGCGTTGATGGCTTTTTATCCACGAGAAAAGGGGTACAAGACAAAGTAAGGCCAGCGAAACTTTGAGTTCCATGTTGGTGAAAACGGCATTGGAATAAGCGGCATTTTCTGTTAACATCTCTGCCGAAAAATTGTCTCGAAAATCACGCATGATGGTAAAAATGCCGTAAATCATGACAAAGGGTAGGAGGATAGGGCCATACTCACTCAGGAAGTTCTTTTGTGCCTCAGGCGATAGTGGTTTTCGGTCGTTTCTCAGTTGTTTGTCTTGCACATTGGGCGGTGGTAATTTCTCTAAAATCAAGATGACCAAGGCGGCGGCAATCAGCGCGGTGACCGCAGTATAAAATGGAACCTGCTCTATGCTCAGTTCCAATAATTGTTGCAAATAGAGCCCAAAAGATTTTACCCATCCCGAAGAAAATACAAAGGTGCAGGCCAGCATCGCACCAATGAGCTCGGTATATTTTCGACCTTCTACATAGGAAAACACGATGCCCCAAACCAGGCCCAAAGGGAAGCCATTCAAAAGCATCAAGAATGGCCAACTTTGAATATGAGTGAATTGCAATAAAAACAGGGGTAGGGTGGCCAACGTTAAAATCGAAATTAAGTAGATCCCCCTGTCTTCGGGTTTGATTTTTCCCAATAATCGAATTCCATAGAATTTACTCAGTGTGTAACCCAGAAGTTGTGCCAAAACCATCCAAATCTTCACGTTGGCGCCCCATAGAATCATGTTGTCATAAACCAAGGCCGAAAAAGGTCGACGAACAGCATACATAAATGTATACAGGCTGAATGTGGTGAGACCAATGAGTAACGCATTCCAGAAATTGCGTTTTTGGGTTATTTCTTTGGCCATTGAAACTGTAGGTTGTTGGGGTTGATGTTGGTTAGTGATGTGAGTTTGTCTAGACATTCTTTGTATCCACCTGCGATTTCCGATGGATGGTGCGCGTCGCTGTTGAGCAACAATGGAATTTGATGTTCCTGTAATGCCTCCAGTAGCACGAATCGAGGGTAGGGTTGGCTGAGTCCTTTTTTGTATAGGGCGCGCGTATTGATTTCTACATAATCGTACTCATGGAGATGCTCGATGAGAATTCGCAGTAATGCGTCATAAAACCAGTCCGAGAGATGCTCAAATTCAGGCAATTGTTGGGCGTTTAGCACCACTTTGTCTACATGTCCGATGATTTTAACACCCTCGCCAGAAACAGGCGTTTGAATCATTTTCTCTGTGGTAGAGAGAAAATTGCTCAGGAGTTTTTTAAGTGAATATTGGTGCCCTTTCATGGCCAACATGAATTGCGAGTAGGCGCCGTCAATTTCAATGTATCGCGGTGTACTGTTGGGCTGTCCGTTGTGGATGTTCAAAAAGTGAATGCTACAGATAAAAAATTGTGCGGATTGAATTCGTTCGATTGAAAGACTGGGAAAGCCGATACCCTCGAGAAAGTCAATCTCAAACCCGTGAAAAAGGGTTAGTTTTTTAGAAAATTCTGATTGTAGACCCACGATGGTATCGCAGTAATCGTCCAACTTTTCTGTAGGCAATGCCCATACGCACGGAATGTTGATGGGCGCATGGGCGCTGAAACCCAAGTAGGAGAATTTGAGTTCTATGGCTTTTTTAACGAAATCCCGGGGCGTTCCCTTGCCGTCGCAAAAATCTGTATGAGTATGGAGATTCACAGTGAAGTTGAATCACGAAGAAATCGAATCAATGTATGGTTAAGGGGAAGTGGATGTTAAGGATACGTTATTTCCTGAACGCCGGAGGGATTAGAGGTTCCCAACCCTTTGAGATTATATTTGAGTTCTCCCATCCCAATCAACCGCCTCACGAATTCGTGCAGCCCAATTTTATGGGTTTTCAATAGGCCTGGTAGCATACTTTTTGTTGGATGCATATTGGGCATGGTGTTTACATCCAAAACAAAGGGGATGTCATCAACCATCCTGATGTCGACCCGTGAGAAAAACGACAATCCCAAGGCGTTGTGCGCGCCGATGCAGGCTTGTTCTAGGCGCGATCTTTCTTCGATAGAGAGCGTGGGATGGTAGCTTCGGCGTGTTTTTCCATGCGATTGACCGGCGAGGTAAATGGTCCGTTTGGGGTAGGGTATGACTTCCAAAGGCGGGAGTATTTCGAAGCCCTCCGATGTTTTATTTGGAATGATGGCCACGCTAAATTCCCGACCGATGAGGTAGGGCTGTGTAAGTTTGTCGTCGGCCCTATTGATCTCGAACCGCTCAAAGGCTGTTTTTGCGTCGGTGATCTCAATGCCCCGATGGCATCCTCCTTTTCTGGGTTTGGTGATGTAAAGGCCTTGGTTGATATCTGCGAGTTGTTGGATGGATTGCGGTGCCGCGATGTTGTTTTCAGTCAACACGTTTTCTACGTATAATTTGTCTTGCGCCTTTTGTTGTTGTTCTCCCGCGCTGCTTAGGTGTTTGATTTGATGGTCGTCGAGCCAGCAGGCCACATCGGCCTGTGACAGGTTTTGAAATCCGTAGCATAAATTGAGGACCAGGTCGAATTTTGATAACAGTTGAGCCAATTCAATATTCGGTTGAGTCATGTGGACCAGGGTACCGTGGGCGTTTTTAGGCAACGCTCGGTACAAGGAAATGGCGGTGAGTGTATCGATGTTTTCTCTCCAAGGGGTATAGCGACTTTCCGCGTATAAAATGGCAATTTTCATAGAGGCCGCAATTACTTCCGACTATGTCTCCACAGTGTTACAATGATGTTACGGTTTGAGTTTTTTCCGTAATTAACAGAGAATTAATTTTAAGTTCTTAAACCGGAAGTTCCTTTGTTGCCATGAAACCTCAATTGGTAGTGATGGACATGGCAGGGACAACTGTCAATGATTTCGGACTTGTGCAACAAGCCGCCATCGATGCGATGAAATGGAAGTTGAACATCGACATTTCAATGGACCAAGCGAACAAAGTCATGGGGATTCCCAAGAAGATGGCTTTCGAACAGTTGTGTTCGTTGAACAAAACCGCGGTAACGCCCAATATCATCGATGAGTTGGTTTCTAAATTCAATGAGCAATTGATGGAACAGTACGCAGAAAAAGGGAAGATTGAGTTGATGCCTTATGCGGCTGAATTGTTTGAGCACATCAAAGCGAGCGGTTCCAAATTGTACTTAAATACGGGTTTTAATCGTGAAGTGGCCAGTGTGATCGTGGCCAATTTGGGTCTCGAGGCGATCATTGATGGGTACATCGGCAGCGATGAAGTGTCTGTGGGTAGGCCGCAGCCCGATATGATACGCTTGGCGATGAAGCGTGCTGGGGTTCAGTACTCGCACTATGTGATGAAAGTGGGGGATACGGTGAGCGACTTATACGAGGGCTTTTCCGCCGGGTGTGCCTGGAATATCGGAGTTCTTACAGGGGCAAACACATACGATGAATTGCGTACTGCTCCTTATTCTCAAATTTTGTCGGACCTCCAGCCACTGATCGCGTACTTCCCAAAGAATAATGGGTTGCTGCGCAGTCGAAAATAATGCAAGCAGTTAAAGTCGTCTGCATCACGATTTTTTGACCAGCGGGAGAATGTTCCACCCTTGTGCTTCTGCCATGGAGCTGAGCAACTCATGGTTGCGGATGCTGACATTGATGGGGGTGCCTGTGTGGGTTTCGATGTGCAAAATGATGCTGCCTTCTGGGTTGTAGGCTTTGCCGAGTCGACCCCTGCGAATGCCCCAGCCACCGAACTCTTTCAATGCGTTGATTTTCAGTATTTGGCAGGCGGTGATCTCTTGCCAGGAAATGTATCGTGCTTTGCGATGAAAAGGTAGCATTTGATATTGAATCCCGTGGCTGTTGATTTGAACCTTCAATTTGAGTGATAAAAGCAGGAGCAAAACGGAAAACATGATCCATAATTGTGGCTGTTTTATCAGGTCGATGGCCAAATCAATGCCGGTGGAATGCAGGTCGCTCAGGGTAACGATGAACATCAATGCGGTGGCCGGGATTAAGGTGATTAATCCTATTCTGGTCATGGATGTTTTTTCTATAAATTGGGCTTGCGAAGGAGATTCTGAGGCCATGGCATCACAAAGAACTGAAAAAAACATGGGATGTGTTGCAAATCGACAATCGCTATTGTATATTTGCAGCCCTTTTAAGCATTTTCAATCATGACCAAACGCACTTACCAACCCTCGAATAGAAAACGCAAGAACCGTCACGGTTTCCGTGAAAGAATGGCAACTGCCAATGGCCGCAGGGTGTTGGCTGCTCGTCGCAAACGCGGTCGTGCAAGTCTTACTGTATCTCACGAGCGTAGTCACAAGGGCTAATTGCCTTTGTCTGTGCAAGCAAGGCAATGACTTCTGAGGTGTTGCCATATCGTTTGGGACAGGCTTTCGGGAAGACCGAAAAACTCAATAGTGAAAAAATCATCGCCGGACTGTTTCAGTCTGGCGTTTTTGTTTCAAAATATCCTTTGCGTGCGAATTTGATGTTGACGCCCTTGCCAGTGGATGGGGTGCCTGTTCAGGTTGTTTTTACAGCGAGCAAGCGCAAATTCAAGCGGGCTGTCGACCGCAATTTTGTCAAACGCCGTTTGCGGGAGGTTTACCGCAAAAACAAATTGCCATTGTATCGCGCATTGGAAGTGAAAGGGGAAACCTTGGCGCTGGCTATTATGTTCGTAGGTGCAGAGCTTCCCACGTTGGATCAACTGGAGCGGGCCTATGCGGTTTTAATGAAGAAAATTTTTGATGTGCTCGAATTGTCGGACAGCCAATAAGAACGCCAACCGAATTGCGGGTGGACAGTCGTTTTTGCTCAAAGGGATCAACGTCGTGTTTCTGCTGTTGATACGCACATATCAATATTTGTTGTCGCCCCTTTTGCCCAATAGCTGTCGGTTCGTCCCAACCTGCAGTCAATATGGGGTAGAGGCGTTGAAAAAGCATGGCCCATTCCGCGGGGGCTGGCTCACTTTGAAACGGATTTCGCGTTGCCATCCTTGGGGTGGAAGTGGGTATGATCCCGTGCCTTGAGAAGGTATTGGATTGTTTAAGTTGTGGGGGTTGGACATGGCCGTTTTGGAAGGAATGGGAATAAAGTGCGACAACTTGTTATTTTACAGGCAAATCACTATCTTTGCAGCCCTAATTTTATAGCCAAATGAATACCAACCAGTACGAGACCGTGATCATTTTGACACCCGTGCTCTCTGAACAACAGATGAAAGATGCTGTTGCAGGCTACAGAGAGTTGATCACCGGCAATGGAGGGAAGTTAGTCCACGAAGAAAACTGGGGACTGACCAAACTAGCCTACCCAATCCAGAAAAAAGGCACGGGATTTTATCATTTGTTTGAATTTACTGCTAACCCAGAATTCATCAAGTCTTTCGAATTGGCTTTCCGCCGTGACGAGCGCGTATTGCGTTACCTCACTGTGAAGTTGGATCGTTGGGGCGTGGATTTCAACCAGCGCAAGCGCAATGGTGAACTTCGCACCGTAACTCCACAAGGCGAGAAAGTTGTTGTTAAAAAGAAAGTTGAAATCGAGGAGGACGAATTATGAGCAAAGAAACAAACTTCATCTTCAACCAGACCCCACAGGTTTTGCAGAAGAAAAAATACTGCCGCTTCAAAAAGCACGGTATTCGTTACATCGACTACAAAGACGCTGAGTTTTTGTTGAAGTTCGTGAATGAGCAAGGGAAAATCTTGCCACGTCGTATCACCGGTACTTCTTTGAAGTATCAACGTAAAATTTCTGTAGCCATCAAAAGAGCACGTCACCTGGCGTTGTTGCCTTTCTTGGCCGACGGTTTAAAATAAGAAGGAGATAGACACATGAAAATCATTCTCACCCAAGACGTAAAAAACCTCGGACACAAAGACGATGTAGTTGCTGTGAAAGATGGATACGCAAGAAACTTCTTGATTCCTACCGGCAAAGCCAAATTGGCCAGCGAAGGAGCCTTGAAAATGTTGGCAGAAGACATGCGTCAGCGCGCGTTCAAAATGGACAAATTGCGTAAAGATGCAGAAGCCTTGGCAGAAAAGTTGAACGGTTCAACCATCAACTTGGTAGCCAAAGCAGGTGCTTCTGGCAAAATCTTCGGTTCTGTAACCAGTTTGCAAGTAGCCAATGCATTGAAAGACAAAGGATTCGACGTTGATCGTCGCAAAATTGTTTTCGATGACATCAAAATGGTGGGTTCTTACGAAGCCAACATCAACTTGTTCAAAGACATCAACGCCACCATTACCCTTGAGGTAATTGCGGAGTAACATTCTTTTACCCTAACGCAAAGGTCGCCCCATGGGGCGACCTTTGTTTTTTATAAGTACCTTTGCCAACATTATGTGGGATAAAATAGCCACCTTCATTCTTAAACAAAAGGCCATCTTCCTGATTGCCATCCTCGCCTTCACCGGCATCATGGGTTACTACGCTACCAAAGTAGAGCTCGAATATCAACTGCAGCGACTGGCGCCCAAAAACGATCCAGACCTCATCG
>JALQWO010000189.1 GCA_023258655.1 Bacteroidia bacterium | reverse complement strand
ATCACGTGGATGGCGGCATTTTGGTAGCTCATGTAGGCAATGCTACCGTCTTGCAATCCGATGTGGCAGTAGGCGCCATCGCCCCCGAAAAATCGCTGACTCACGAAAGGTTGGCTGGCCACATGGGTGCCATTGTCCTGGGCACCAGATATTGCCACCAAACCGGTTGGGCCGTATGCGCCGGCATAGAATTGGGTAACGCGGTAGCCGTTGTTGAGGTTGGCGAGAATTTCGGTGCTGTTCCAGCGGTATTTGTACACGCCCCCGTCGGTTCCCACCACAAATTCGTTGGTGGTTTTGGGGAGGTAGGCAAAAGAATGGTGGTCTGAGTGACCCACAGTGAGGTCGGTCCATGTGCTTCCGCCATTGTTGGTTCTAACCAATTTGGTGCCTCCACAAACTACCAAGTTTGAATCAGTAGGATGCGCGCCCAACAACAAACAATAGGCTTGATAGCTGGCTCCTGCTCCGCCGGGTGCCGTTTTTTTCGTCCATGTACGTCCGCCATCGCTGCTCTTGTAAAAGGCCACGGGCACATCGTCAAAGGCGAATCCCTCGAACACGGCATAGACCACATTGGGGAATTTGGCGGGACTGGCGAGTTGGATCCGACGGTAACTGCCCGATCCCGGTGCATTGGGGAAACTCACAATTTTGAAGGTGCCGGGTTTCCCGAGCGAATCGGAGGCCACCACTTGCGACATATGAAGGGTGGCGATCACGCGGTTGTTGGGGAGACAAAGAATGTCGGTGACTTGTTTGTTGCCGCCGGCATAGACGTTGATAAAGGTTTCTCCCCCGTCGGTGGAGCGGTACAAACCATTGGTTTGGGTGCCCACGAAGAGGGTTTGTGAATCGTCTTTGGCGTGTTCGATGTCCCAGATTTCTTGGAATCCCGGGGTTTTGGCAGAGCTGGTAATTTGGTTAAAGGTGAGTCCGCCATCGGTGGATTTGAATACGCCTTCGCCGTCTACATCGGCGCTGTTGGCTCGGCTTTCGCCGGTGCCGTAATAGATTTCATTGGGGTTGAAGGGGTTGGAGGTGATGCAGGAGGGCATCATGGATACTTGGTGTTCGTTGAGGGGTTTCCAGTTGAGGCCGCCATCGACGGTGCGCCAAAGGCCACCGGAGATGGCGGCCGCCAACATGATCTTCTCATTGCGCGGGTCAATCCACAAACCGCGGGTTCTGCCACCCACCGATTTCGGACCCAATTCGATGATGGTGTCTATGGGGTTATCGTTGGTTCGGCGCGACAGCGATAGTTTCATCGCATCGTACTTCGCCCACTGCGAACGCAAAAATGGGGGAATCTCACCATTGGCATCCTTTTTCTCGTTGAACCATTGCTGGAAATATCCAGGATTTTCACCCTCTTCGGAATTGTTGTTGAGGAGTATATCGGTATCGAGGAGAGAGGCAAATCCGGCCAAAACGACCATCGGACAAACAATCAAGGAAAGGCGTGCGCGCAACGACAAATTCATAAACTACAAATATAGGCGAAGCAGGTGCAGTTTGATTTGGGTATGGATGGATGTCATTGTTCACAGACTTTGATTACATTTGAATATGATGAAGGCTTTTCAGCGCTTTTTGTTGGTCTTAGGCATCACTGCGGTGCTGTTTGGGGTGGTTTGGTTATCGCCCTACGGATATTTGATCAAAGGGGTGAGGCTCACCTATCTCATCGGAGAGAAATCGGCCAACTACTTGGATTACAAAGGGTTTGACACGCGGGAGATCGCCAATGACCCTGAGCACGTATCGCCCTTGGCGGTTTCGCAAGATGCGGGTTCGGTGGCTTTATCGCCCAAGCTGAGCGACATGCTGCAGCGCACCCAAAGCGGGTCGTATTTGGTGTTTCGCAACGATACCTTGGTCTGTGAGCGATATTTTGATCCGATCTCGGATACGGTTTTGACGAACTCTTTCTCCATGGCCAAGACGGTGACGTGCTTTTTGGTTCAGAAGGCCATCCAAGAGGGAAAAATCGCTTCGTGGGATGAGTCCGTTCGGAAGTTTTTGCCTTGGGTTGGGAAGGCTGCGGTGGAAAAAGGCAAGGCCATTGATGGGGTATCGCCCGAGCAGATGGAAGCGAATGCGGCTGCGTTGACTTTGCGACATTTGATCACGATGTCGGCCGGTTTGCAATGGAACGAGAGCTATCAATCGCCCTTTGGGATCACCGCGAAGGCGTATTATGGTAGCGATGTGGAGGCCACGATGCGTGAGGTTCCGGTGTTGGTGATGCCGGGTACGGAGTTTGAATATCAGAGTGGATCTACGCAGTTGTTGGGCTTGGTGTTGGAGCAGGTTACTGGCAAGCATTTGGCGGATTTGGCGTCGGAGTGGTTGTGGAAACCCTTGGGGATGGAAGCGCCTGCTACGTGGTCGTTGGACAAGGCATCGGGCAGGGAATTGAATTTTTGCTGTGTGAATGCCCGGGCTCGCGATTTCGGTCGGTTGGGATTGATGGTCATGCACAGCGGTGCGGGGGTGATTGATTCGGGTTTCTTGGCGATGGCGCGCACACCGTTTGCGAGTCAGGGCAGGGTGTTGTCGAAGAACTACGGACACTCATTTTGGATAGGGTCGGTTGACGGCATTGATTTTCAGTATTATCAGGGATTGAAGGGCCAGTACATCGTATTGATTCCCTCGAAAAATATGGTGGTGGTGCGCACGGGTCATGGCACGGAAAAGGCCTCGGATGGGGGTAAGGTGTTTGATTGCGTGAAGACTTACGTGGCTGAGGCTGTTCGATTGTTCGGTCGCTGATCGGTATAGGAATTTGTGATGGGCGAGGAAAATCTGCCGGTTTTTAAGCATGAATTTTGGATGCGACGTTGCTTGGCATTGGCCGAGCGGGGTCGGGGACGGGTGAGTCCGAATCCCATGGTGGGGTCGGTGTTGGTGCGGAATGGGGTAATGTTGGCTGAGGG
>JALQWO010000188.1 GCA_023258655.1 Bacteroidia bacterium | reverse complement strand
CTCATTGATTCCATAGAAGTTGGCTTAGGTTACGCGAAATAGTCGTATTATTGTCGCAATGCATTTTATTGGATTCATCGGCATCGCCGTCATTTTTATCTTGGCCTTTGCCCTCTCAAACAACAGGAAAGCCATCAATTACAGAACCATTGGTGTAGGATTGTTATTGCAAGTCTTGCTAGCCATCTTCATTTTAAAAACCCCCTTGGGCAAAACCGTCTTTGCCACCTTGGGTAAAATGGTTCAAAAGCTGTTGCAATTTTCCGACAAAGGCGCCGAATTTATTTTTGGACCGCTCGCGAGGGATGGACAGATGCAAGAGGTTTTCGGACAGAATTTCATCTTCTTTTTCCGGGTGATGCCCACCATCATTTTCATCGCGGTATTGGTGAAGATTTTTTACCATATAGGTGTATTGCAATGGATCATCAAACAAATTGCCAAAGGGATGCACTATTTGATGCATGTCAGTGGCAGTGAAGCCTTGAGCAATATTTCATCGGCGTTTGTGGGACAAGTAGAAGCGCAGTTGATGATCGGACCATATGTAAAAGGAATGACAAACAGCGAATTGCTTGCCTCCATGACAGGGTCCATGGCCTGCATCGCGGGAGGTGTAATGGCCACCTACATCCAAATGGGCATTGATGCGAGCAGTTTATTGGCCGCGAGTATCATGGCCGCGCCGGGCGCCTTGGTGATTTCAAAAATCGTTTGGCCAGAGACGGAGGTGAGTGAAACTGCCGGGACGGTAAAATTGGAGGTAAAAAAAGAGAATGCCAATTTGTTGGATGCGATATCACAGGGGGCGTCGGAGGGATTGGGTGTGGCGTTGAATGTGGTTGCCATGTTGTTGGGATTTTTGGCGTTGATTTATTTGTTTGATTTTATTTTGGGCAGTGTGGGTGGTTTGATGGGACTCAAACTTTCCTTGGAAACCCTTTTGGGCTATGTATTCTCTGGGTTTGCCTATATCATGGGCGTGCCAAGCCAAGATGTGCAAGCCGTGGGTGGATTGATGGGCACCAAGCTGGTGGTTAACGAATTTGTGGGATACTTACATCTCAAAGATATCGCGGCTACCCTTCAACCTGCGAGTGTGGTGATTGCCACTTTTGCACTTTGTGGTTTTGCAAATTTTAGCTCCATTGCGATTCAAGTGGGTGGAATAGGCAAAATTGCTCCTTCACGCCGTCAAGACCTCGCCAAATTGGGTGTAAAAGCATTGATATGTGGCACCTTGGCCAATTACTTAAGTGCAACCATCGCCGGCATTCTACTTTGGCTGTAATACCCTAATTTCCAAGGTTACTACAAATCTTCATACGGGTCATCGACCGGTTCTTCTTGATCCTCGGGGGCAGATATTTCCGTGGGTGGAAGCCACCGTTTCGACATCCAAAGGGCAATGAAAATGCCCGTTAATAAACCACTCACATGTCCCTGCCAGGAAACCTTCGGATCGATCGGCAACAACCCCCAGAAAAAGCCACCATATACCAACAGCACCAGAAAGAAAATAGCCATGGATTGCTTGGTGCGTTGAAGGATGCCAACGGTGAGAATGAAACCACCGAAAGCGTACACCCAAATGGAGGCGCCAATGTGAGCCGTACCGGTTTGGCTGGGGGGCATGCCCACATTACCTATGAGCCACAGCAGGAATGAAGCGATGACGTGTTGAAGCACCCAAAATCGTAACCAATGTCGAGGAAATTGAATTAAAAACAGGGCTGTAAATATGGATAGGGCAACAACATTGCCCCATAAATGATCCCAAGAACCATGGATAAAAGCACCCAACCAAATCCCTTTCCATTGATGGGTATTTTGGGGAAAGATGGCCCAGGCAATTTCACCAAACCAGCTGGGAGTCCCATATTTAAACAACAGTAGCAATGAAAGTAGAACCAACAGCAGCGCCACCACAGAGCCCTTTCTTTGGGTTAACATGGGTTAAAGATATTAAAAATCTAGGGACGCATTGAGCCACTCCGGATCCAAATCGGCACCGTACCCCCTGTAAAAATCTATGGCCGGGGTATTCCAATCCAACACTTGCCAAACCATTTTGCGGTATTGTTTTCTTTTGGCATACTCAATGCACGTTTCAAACAAGGATTTTCCGATGCCTTGTCCGCGGTGAGATTCGGTGACGATCAAATCCTCCAAGTATAAAACAGGGCCTTTCCATGTAGAATACCGAACATAACAGAGTGCCAATCCCACGATATTCCCGCCTTGTACAGCCACCCAAGACACGAACAAGGGATGCTCACCGAATCCATGCTGCAAAAGCGTTTCGGTTGTAGCAACAACTTCGTTGGGCGCCTTCTCAAACAAGGCCAACTCCTGTATCAACTGCATCATGGCAGCAACATCGGAAGGTTCGGAAGTACGGATGTGAAACGACACTGATTAGCGAATAGCCAATTTCAATGTTTTGGTGGAGTCACCACTCTTGATTTGCAAGAAGTACACCCCTTTGTCGAGCATGGCATCTCCCAAATCAATTCTTACTTGACCCGTTGCATAATCTGATTTGCGAATGGGGTAAGAATAAACCACTTTGCCCAGTACATCATTAACGATGATTACTGCATCTGGATATTGGGCTTCTGTGAATTGTAAGTTTACGTAGAAGTATGAACCTGTAACAGGGTTGGGATTCAATGTAAAAGTTGGACCCTGACCGGCCATGTCAGCTGGCGGTATATCTGGGCGTGCAATCGCTTCCGTGCTAGTCATGGCCAGCGCGAAAAACAGAATTACCAACGTCCAAAAGCGGTTCATGAGAACAAAGTTAAAAAAAAAAGGTGTTTGTTTCCAAACACCTTTTAAATTTTCTTTTTAAGAACTGATTAGTGAGCAGCTTCTGCAGCAGCAGGAGCAGTTGAATCAGCAGCAGTTGAATCAGCAGCAGTTGAATCAGCAGCAGTTGAATCT
>JALQWO010000187.1 GCA_023258655.1 Bacteroidia bacterium | reverse complement strand
GGGCCACAAATGCCAACATCAGCAAGCCCAACATCAAACCGTTGCTTTGGCTATTCAAAGCGCTTGTAATACCCTCAAGCAACAACAGGATGGAGAACAGTGCTTTACCCCGTTGAGAAAGGCCTTGCAGTTGGTGAATCGCAACTACAGGAAGAAGCAGATTGATGGCCGTCCACAACGGATACCCTAAAACATCGGGAAGAACAGAAAAGGGAGCAAACAGCAGGGCGAAGGTGGGTGGATATTTGAAGAGATCGTATTGTTCTTGTGGGTAATGGACATAGAGATCTTTCTGCGCAATCAGATGATAAAAGGATTGCTTAAATATGATGTAATTATTGTAATGGCTGTAGTAACCACCATCTGCAAACAAATCACCCCATGGCAAGGAAATATTTCTTACTGAAACCAAAACAATGGCCAGGATATGGATGCCCCAGACCCATTTAGGAATATTGCTCCGTGTGACATTCATTTTCGGGTTGGAGGTCATGCGAGACCGCTAATTTAATAGAAATATTGGGTGTTTTTTCGGCCAAGTGAATAACGCAAGAGGGGGGCAATTGCCCCCCTCTTGCGTTATAATTCAGGTTTACATTACTTCACACGTACGCCATTTTGGAAGCCAGCAATAAAAGCATCGGCATAACCCAAACTGCGCACTCTGGCCTTTTCTGCCGCGGCTTCTGCCTCAGAGGCAAAGACCTTGTCTGTGCAGTATTTAAAATACCCGTTTTGTTGATATTCATACACTCCACCCAAACCTTTTGCATCAAATGTGCTCTTGGCAATAGGTTGTTTAGAGATCGTAAACTGAATGCGGTATTCCACTTTAACACCTTGGGTTGGCTTCACGACAGACACCGGAGCTGCTGGAGTAGTCAATACTTTGGATGGTGCAGGAGTTACTATGCTCGTAGTTGCATTGTTGTTCGCAGCACTATTATCCATTTTTTGTCCAGGCAAACAGGCAGGTGCCTCCACTTTGTCGGGAAGACCATCCTCATCTGAGTCGGTATCGATGTAATCGGGTTTGCCATCGGCATCACTATCTGCAGGTGTAGCTGTTTTACCACGTTCCATAGAATCAGGAATTGTATCTCCATCGCTGTCCAAATCCAAGAAGTTGGGTTTGCCGTCATGATCGACATCATTCTTGCCTTCCACACTGTCATTGATGCCATCTCCGTCGCTATCCAAATCAAGGTAATTGGCCTGGCCATCACGATCTAAGTCATCCGCTGTTTCCATCCGATCCAAAATTCCATCATTATCGGAATCTGCATCCAAGAAGTCGGGCTGAGAATCTTTGTCAGAATCTTTGACACCTTCAATTTTATCATCAATGCCATCACCATCTGCGTCGGTATCTTGGTAATTGGGCTTGCCATCCTTATCTGGATCCCCTGTTTTTTCAATTCCGTCAGCAATTCCGTCACCATCTGAATCACGATCCAAGAAGTTGGGGAATCCATCTTTATCTACATCGCCTCTTCCTTCAGATGCATCGGGCAATCCATCGTTATCAGAATCCGTATCCAAATAGTCGGGAATACCATCGGCATCAGCATCTCCACAAATCATGTTGGTTTGAGAGATGTCGGCCAAAGCAGCGTCAGACGCTTTTATTGGAGTAGCACCATTGGTTTCAGTACCTGTGTTTGCCACGGCCCCTGTACCAGCAGTTCCCGGATCTTTTTTGGCCGTATCATTCACGATGGCGGTATTTCCACAAGGCAAAATGGCACGAATGATATATTCTGTTCTGCGGTTCTGTGCATGATCAGCATCGCTGCAAACAACGCCGTCTGCACATTTATTTAACAACCTTGATTCTCCGTATCCTTTGTATCCAATTCTATCTGCAGAAACACCTCTGGAAACCACATAATTGTAGGCAGATAAGGCACGGTTCTCTGACAATTTTTGGTTATAGGGTGCAGAAGCGCGACTGTCTGTATGTGATCCCATTTCTACACTCAAACCAGGATTGTCCTGCATAATCACGACAAGTTTATCCAACTCTTTCTTGCTCTCTTCATTGAGATCAAATTTGGCAGAAGCGTAATAAATTGGCTTGATATCAAACAATTTACCCAAATCATCCCCCACTTTGTAGGCCTTGGCTTTCAAAACGATTTTGCGGATTCCTTCCGCAATATCAACCACACTATCCGCCATCGCATAACGATAACCACAAGGGTGAGAAGTTACTTGTAAATTGGGGTTGGCATTTTCTGGTGCAATTCCTGTAAATGTATGTACACCCCGATCATCTGTAGTACCCTTCACTGCGATTTCACTGTCATTCAAATCATCAATGGCTACTTCTGCTCCCTTCACGGGCAATCCGGTTTCAGCATCAACTACTTCCACGATTACAGCGCTCTCTTTTGTAGAATCCTCTTCTTCCAACTCTTCAGCTGGTCCAACCCAACGGAAAAAAAACAAATTGTCATTGTAGCCTTTGCTACCGCGGTTAGATGTTAATGTGCCCCATGCATCGCGATCGTGAATTTGAGGTGCGAAGTCATCATAAGCAGAATTGATTGGCTTACCCGCATTGAGCACCAAACCGGTCACTCCGTCGAGGAAAAAGATATCCAGTCCACCAAATCCCAAATGTCCTTCAGACGAAAAATAAAACTGTCCTGAATCACTATAACTAGGAAAATTATCTCGCAATGCCGTGTTTATCTCAGGGCCCATATTTTTGGCTTCCCCGATTTTGATACCATTTTCATCATTTTGAAGAATTGGCGCTTCATACAAATCTGATTTTCCATACCCACCTGGCATGTCCGAAGCAAATACCACCTTGCTTCCGTCGGGAGAAATAATCAAATCCGCTACCGAATATTCTGCATTATTCAACTGAAATGGGATTTCCAACCATTTTTTCGTTACTGCGTTTTGACGCATGGCGTATACTTGTAATACACGTTCACGGTTCGCATTCTTTTTCTTGGCATTGCGGGT
>JALQWO010000186.1 GCA_023258655.1 Bacteroidia bacterium | reverse complement strand
GAATTTTATCAGCAACCACAGCCCCTGTTTAAACGGAATTTTCCAATGCTCATCGACTGGATGAAGGAAAATCAGCGCGAAGGATACAAAACGCTCGTTTTTAGTGAGAATAGCCGACAAATTGAGCGCCTAACAACCATTCTTACCGATACCCGGGCCCAAGTGGAATTTGATCCCGTCTATCAGGGACTCTCGGCCGGCTTCGTGGATCAAGACGTGAAAATCGCCTTCGCCACAGAGCACCAGCTGTTTGATAAATTCTATCGCCCGAAGGGCCGACAAAAATATTCTTCCCAAACATCGCTCACGCTGAGAGAATTGAAAAATCTCAAACCCGGCGATTTCGTGACCCACATCGATCATGGTATTGGTCGGTTTGCCGGGTTAGAAAAAATGGATGTGCATGGCGTAACCCAAGAGGTGGTGCGCATCGTATACAAAGACAACGACTTGCTGTATGTGTCGGTCAATAGCCTGCACAAAATCAGTAAATACACAGGAAAGGATGGCACACCCCCAAGCATGCACAAATTGGGGAGTCCGCAATGGGATAAACAAAAGAAAGCCACAAAAAAGAAGGTAAAAGATATCGCGCGTGAGCTGATCGCCCTTTATGCCAAGCGAAAAAGTCAGCAGGGGTTTGCCTACGGGCCCGACAATTATCTTCAAATGGAGTTGGAAGCCAGTTTCTTTTACGAGGATACCCCGGATCAAGCCAAAGCCGTGGAGGATACCAAGCGCGACATGGAATCGCCCCAGCCAATGGATAGATTGGTTTGTGGAGATGTGGGTTTTGGAAAGACAGAAGTGGCCATGCGTGCCGCCTTCAAAGCCGTGTGCGACAGCAAGCAAGTGGCGGTGTTGGTGCCCACGACCATTTTGGCCCAACAACATTACCGCTCGTTTAGTAAGCGATTTGCTGGTTTCCCCGTAACAGTGGACTACATCAATCGATTTAAATCGGCCAAGGAACAAAAAGCCACGTTAGACAAAGTCAAAGCTGGCAAGGTAGATGTGCTGATCGGTACCCACCGGATTCTCGGAAAGGACATTGAATTCAAGGACCTCGGTCTGATGATTATCGATGAAGAACAGAAATTTGGGGTTGCCGCCAAAGAGAAACTCAAAGAGCGCAAAGTAAATGTGGATTCGCTCACCCTCACGGCCACACCCATTCCCCGCACACTTCATTTCAGTTTGATGGGGGCCCGCGATTTGTCTGTCATTAATACCCCGCCGCCCAACCGTCAGCCCGTTCATACCGAATTGCATACGTTCAATAAGGACCTGATTGCCGAGGCCGTGACCCATGAGTTGGAGCGCGGAGGACAGGTGTTCTTTGTTCACAGCAGGGTCAAAGACATCCATGAAATTGCCCGACTGATAGGCGATGCGGTGCCCGGATGTCGCGTTTGTGTGGCTCACGGACAAATGGAAGGACATGAATTGGAGGATGTGATGGTGCAGTTTATTGAGGGAGAGTACGATGTATTGGTGGCTACAACCATCATCGAAAGTGGGTTGGATATTCCCAACGCCAATACAATCATCATCAACAATGCCCATTTGTTTGGTCTGAGCGATTTGCATCAAATGCGGGGCAGGGTGGGCCGAAGCAACACCAAAGCCTTCTGTTATCTGCTGTCGCCCCCGGTCTCTGTGCTCAGCGAAGACGCCAGAAAACGTTTGCGTACGTTGGAAGAATACAGCGAATTGGGCAGTGGATTTCAAGTAGCGATGCGCGATTTGGATATTCGGGGTGCGGGAAATTTGTTGGGAGGAGAGCAATCGGGCTTTATCAGTGAGATGGGCTTTGATATGTATCACAAGATTTTGGATGAGGCGGTTCGCGAACTCAAGCACGAAGAATTCGAAGAATTGTTCGATCAGCCTGAGGATATCAGCAGTCGCGACTGTCAAGTGGATACCCAGTTTGAAATGTTGATTCCATCCGACTTCGTAACGCAGACGGCGGAACGGTTGGCCTTGTATAGTGAGTTGTCGGGCATCAACACCGAGCTAGAACTGCAGCGATTTGCGAGCAATTTGAAAGATCGATTTGGAAAATTACCGCAGACCGTGGTGGCGCTGCTCGATACCGTGCGATTGAAGTGGGCGGGAAAGCAATTGGGGATGGAGAAGATTTCTTTGGGCAACGGCGGGATGCGCTGCTATTTTCCGGGCGATCCTAATGCGGCTGTATATCACAGCGATAGTTTTGTAGCCATCATGGGGTTTGTGGCGAGCAATCCCAACAAATTCAGTGTGAAGCAAACGGACAAAGCGTTGATTGTGACGGTGAAAGGGTTAGAAACCGTCTTTGAAGCTTTGCACGTACTGAGTGAGTGGGACGGACATCGCAACAGCGTATAAATATTTTAAGATGGGCCACACCAAACGCATTGTTCAATTGTTTTTTATCGGTCATCTGTTTGGGATGTTCGCGCTAAACGCCAGGGCTTATGGCTGTGGGTTGATAGTGCCTTTTGAAACGATGACCAACATATCAGAATCTAACATGAAACCTACCGATACGGTTGAGCCTAGCCACGGATTGGCATTAGAACACGGCCACAATGCCGCGCAGCACGCAAAAGACTTGACGTCCTTGGCGATAATCGATGGCCAATACGCCCACAATCCGGCTTTGAAATACCATCCCATGAAATTGGATTATTTGGGCACGCCGCTAAAAAACGGTCGCTATCACAATCCTGACTATCCATTTTTGCTGTCATTTAAGGACGTTCGAAAGTGGAAAAAGCAAACAAACCCATATCTCGAATTCAAAAAGTCTGATACGTTTCAATTGCCTTTGTCGCCCAATGTGGATTGGATGAACCAGGATTCTGTGGACGGTATCGCTTGGTTGGGACATGCCACATTTTTCATCAGGGTGGGTGGGGTGACTTTGATTACGGATCCGGTATTTGGCAATGCCTCAGGTGTAGTAAAACGGTTTTCTAAACTGCCCGTGAAACC
>JALQWO010000185.1 GCA_023258655.1 Bacteroidia bacterium | reverse complement strand
TAAACCAACAAACCGTTTGCCGGGGAGGCAATCAACGATTTCTGGGCTTTCGAAAGGCGTGGAATCAACAAACCTTTGTTGCTGGTGCTGATATCCAACATGGCAGAGGCATCTGGGTTTGCACCTGTTTCGTTGATACCCACGTTTTGGGCCGACAGATTGGTGCCCAAGAGAAGTAAAATGAAAGGAAGAATAGACTTTCTGAGTAATGATCTTTTCATGCGGAACATTATTTGGGTTGCTAATATACGATGAAATAATAAAAAATAACGACCAGGGTTATTATTTGACTGCAAATGAATCAATTAGTTCAGCGATGCTGGTTGCGCCAATAACAAGCATTCTCCGGGAAATAACGCCAGCGACTCAAGTAAATTATCACCCGATACCAAATCGCTTGGATTTTTGGGCGAAATGAACCATCCGTGGGTGTCAAAAATGGTCTCTATGTCATTTCCGAACAACCTAACATGATCTTTTTGTCCGAAGCGATTTATTTTTTCATTTTCCGAAAGCGCGCAAATGATTTTGTCGTTGAGAAGTTGGCATCCATCATCCGTGGGGTGACTGCCGCTTAGGGGTACCATGAAAATAGCATGTCCCGTTGGTTTCAAAACGCGTTTCAATTCGGCCAGTGCTTTGGTAAGGTTGGGTATGTGTTCCAGCACATGATTGGCAATAATTAGATCAAAATGCGCATCCGGAAAATTGAGCGATGTAATGTCGCCGTCCTGCACCCAACGGGGATAATAATAGCCTTTGGTTTTCTTGTCGATGCACGTATACTCAATCGGTTCGAGGGTACTGCTATTCTTGATCGCATTTGCGAGCGGTAGTTCAGGGGCTACATGAAGAATATTTTTATTTTGGGCCAAGTTGTTTTTTAAGTACAACCAAACCAATCTGTCGCGGTCGGAGGATAGACAGTGGGGACAGTCGCTTCTTCTTTTGCCGGCTGAAATTACGTTTTTTTCTTTCAATATGGGGAAGGAGTGACCCCGCCAGCGAAGTTCACGAGATTTGAAGCCACACAAGTTGCATTGATATCTACTTCCCTTGTAAAACCAGGAAAAACAGCGGGCAAAAAAAACTTCGCTTGCGAGCATTTGGTGGCAAATCTAGGCGGTGAATTGGAATAATGTTGAAAATGTGCATTGTGTAGCATTAATTTGTAATTCGTATGAAAAAGAACACCTTCAAATTGGGTACCATGGCAGCGGTTGTAGTTGCAGGTATTTCCTTGATGGCCTTGGGTGGATGTAAGGATGAAACTCCAGCGCCCAAAGTGCCTACCAAAACAGAACTGATTTGCGCCAACAACTGGGAGATCGCTTCTTTGCCGATTGAGCCAGCCCTTGACTTGGGTGGTGGAATCAAGTTGACTGATTACATGCAGATGATGCAAGATTGCGAAAAAGACAACTACTTGAAATTTTCAGCAGCTAACGGAATCAAGAGTTACGTTACCAACGAAGGATTGTTGAAATGCAGTCCAACCGATCCCGATACTACCATGGGGGTTTGGGGCTTGAGCGCCGATGAAAAAACCTTTACTTTGGATGGCGACAACTTCAAATTGATATTGATTGACGATAACAATTTGCATGTTCGCATGGATAGTTTCTTGCAGAATTCATCCATTACTTTCAAATTCAAAAAGAAGCAATAAGCTTCGAATTTCTAACAATATTGACGAAGGGGGCGCTGCGCGCCCCCTTCGTCGTTTTAAGGGGTAACGCCCCGACAGGCCCCGCGCTGCGCCGCGTACTTTTGTCCTGCCTGCCCCGTCAGGGGCAGGCAGGATTTGTAATTTAGGTTCAAAAGTCCTATCTTTGCACTGCAAATAACCAATCTACTTTCTACTTCTAATCGTTATTTGCATGTCTCTCCAAAACAATTCCAAAATTGCCCTCGAAGGTCTCACATTTGATGACGTCCTTGTTGTTCCGCGCTATTCTGAGGTGTTGCCCCGCGATGTGAATACATCCGTTCAGCTTACCCGCAAATTGCGTTTGAATATTCCCATCATGTCGGCCGCCATGGATACTGTCACAGAAAGTGGAATGGCCATCGCCATGGCGAGAGAGGGAGGCATAGGCATCATCCACAAAAACATGACCATCGCCCGTCAGGCCGAGGAAGTGAAGAAGGTTAAGCGATCAGAAAGTGGAATGATCATGGAGCCAGTTACTTTGGGTGCGGAAGCGAGCCTCCGTGAGGCAGTGAATCTCATGCGCGATCATCGCATCGGAGGAATCCCCGTGGTGGATGTGAACAATGTACTCAAAGGCATCATTACCAACCGCGACTTGCGTTTCGAAAAAGATCTCGATAAAAAAGTGAGTGAAGTAATGACCAAGGAAAACCTGATTACGGCAGAATTGGGAACCGACCTCAAAGGGGCTCAAGCCATTCTGGAGAAATACAAAATCGAAAAATTGCCCATCGTCGATGCCAACAACAAATTGGTGGGCTTGATCACCTTCAAGGATATTCAAAAAGTCAAAAACTACCCCAAGGCTTGCAAAGATGCGCATGGTCGATTGGTGGTAGGTGCCGCGGTGGGGGTTACTGCCGATACGCTGGAGCGTGTAAGTGCCCTGGTTGCTGTGGGTGTGGACGTGATCGCCATTGACACCGCTCATGGTCACTCTAAGGGGGTGATCGACGAAGTGAAACGCGTGAAGGCGGCTTTCCCGGAACTGCAAATCATCGCGGGAAATATTGCCACAGGTTCTGCTGCGAAGGCCCTTGCCGAAGCGGGCGCCGACGCTGTGAAAGTAGGCGTAGGTCCAGGAAGTATTTGTACCACGCGCATCATTGCCGGTATTGGGATGCCTCAATTGACAGCCTTGATGGAAGCCGCTCAAGCCCTCGAGGGTACAGGCGTGCCAGTCATTGCAGACGGGGGTATTCGCTACAGTGGTGATATCGTGAAAGCCTTGGTTGCAGGAGCCAATGTCATCATGGCCGGTGGCTTGTTTGCTGG
>JALQWO010000184.1 GCA_023258655.1 Bacteroidia bacterium | reverse complement strand
AAAGGTCAGGCCCCAGAAACTGTCACATTAGACCAAGCGATTGCCTTGGTGGAAGCCAAAACGGCTGGTGATAAAGCGGCGGTGCTCAAGGCGTTTACCGAGGATGCAAACATTCAAATTTTGAACGGACGATATGGCCCTTACATCAAGAGTGGCAAAGACAATGTGCCGATTCCCAAAGACAAACAATGGGATGCTTTGACGTTTGCGGAAGTGGCTGATTTGTGCAAGAATTTCGTGAAAAAGCCCAAGGCGGGTGGTTTCAAAAAGAAGAAATAACCCAGATTTTGCTGCTTTGGCATAAACCCGAGGAAGTATGGATGTGACAACCCTCAAAGCAATGATTCGATTGCTCGACGATCCCGATGAAGCGGTGAGTCAGGCGTTGGAAACCCGATTCATGGAGGAGGGCGAGGACATTGTGGATGATTTGGAGGAGATTTGGTTGGCGAATGAATTTCCTGCGTTTTCAAGTCACATTGAGTTATTGATCAAACGCATCCAAAAGCGCGGGTTGCACAAACGGTTCAACAATTGGTTTCATCAAGACCAGCCTGATTTGATCGAGGGATGGGTGTTGGTGACGCAAGTACAGTATCCAGGGTTGAAAATTGAACAGGTCCGGAAAACACTGAGCGACATAAAATTGGATGCATGGTTGATGATGGGTGGTGTTGAAAATGATGTCGACAAAATTCAAATTTTGAATCACGTTTTTTTTGAGCAGCACGGATTTCACGGAGATAATAGCCAGTATCACTACACGGACAACTCATTTATTAACAGGGTTTTGGAGAGAAAAACGGGCAATCCAATCAGTTTGTCGGTGGTGTATATGACAGTGGCCCAGAGTTTGGGATTGCCGGTGTTTGGGGTGAATCTGCCCCAGCATTTTGTGGTGGGTTTTTGTCAATTAAAACCAGGTTTGGAAGGGATCAAAAACATGAAGATTGTGGGGGTTGAGGAAATCGAGAAGGCGCTGTTTTATATCAATCCCTACAGCAAGGGACAGATTTTTACCAAGGAAAACGTGGATGCCTTTTTGAAGGTTGTGAATGTTACGCCACAGAAGCAGTTTTATCATCCTTGTGGGGTGAAAGAAATCATCAAGCGTATGTTGCGAAACTTGCATTTTTCCTATGGCGAGGTGCAGGATTTGGAAAAGCAGCAGGAGGTGTTACACATGATGAAACTGGCGGGTATGTCGGATGAGTTGGACGGTAAGTAATGCGCCAATCCCGATAAAAAAGCATCTTTTGACCACTCATTTTGTGAGTTTCAAGGTCGGTGTTTGGCGGTGAATGGAAAAAAGCCGATTTTTGCAGTGAATTCTTATGGCAGAAAAACCCATTGTAATGCCCAAAATGGGCGAGAGTATCGCGGAAGCTACCATTATCCGTTGGTTGAAGAACGAAGGCGAGCGTGTTGAAAAAGACGAGCCCATCGTGGAAATCGCTACGGACAAAGTAGATAGTGAAATTCCTAGCACTGAGGCGGGTATTTTGGTAAAGCAATTATACAAAGATGGTGATGTGGTGAAGGTGGGAGAGCCTGTTGCGATGATCAACACCGAAGGAGGGGCCTCCGCTGTCGCTCCGGCCCCCGTTGCAACACCCACTGCTGCTCCTGTGGTAGAAACGCCCGTTGCCGTAGAAACTGCGGTTGCCGCCATCGAAAATCAAATCCAAGCAGCACAACCTGCGGCTGAACCCTTAAGCAATGCTGATGGCTCGCGATTCTATTCTCCTCTGGTACTCAATATCGCTCGCACAGAAGGTGTGAGCATGTCTGAGCTGGAAACTGTGCCAGGAACTGGAAAAGAGGGAAGAGTCACCAAATCAGATATTTTGGCCTACGTGGCCAACCGTGGTAATGCATCACAGCCTGCGGCTGTGACTGCTGCGCCTGCTTCACCCACAGCGACAGCCGCCCCTGCGACTACAGCCCCTGTCGTATCGCACAATACCCCCGCGAAAGTGGAAGTGAAAACCAGTGTTTCATTGAATCCGGGCGACGAAGTCATCGAGATGGATCGCGTGCGGAAACTCATCGCCGATCACATGGTGATGAGCAAACACACCTCTCCCCACGTAACCAGTTTCGTGGAAGCCGATGTAACCAACCTGGTGAACTGGAGAAACCGCGTCAAAGATTCATTCAAAAAGCGCGAAGGAGAAAACATCACATTTACGCCCATCTTTATCGAAGCCGTGGCAAAAGCCATCAAGGATTTCCCCATGATCAACGTGAGCGTGGATGGTAGCAATATCATCAAACGCAAAAACATCAATGTGGGTATGGCCGTGGCGCAACAAAACGGGAACCTCATCGTGCCGGTCATCAAAAATGCCGATAGCATGAACCTTCTGGGTCTTACCCGTGCCGTGAACGAACTCGCAAACCGCGCCCGCATTGGCAAACTCACCCCGGATGAAATTCAGGGTGGAACCTATACACTGACCAACGTGGGTAGCTTCGGAAACGTGCTCGGAACCCCCGTAATCAACCAGCCCCAAGTGGCCATCATGGCCGTGGGTGCCATCCGCAAAAAGCCCGCAGTGCTTGAAACAGAGTATGGGGATGTGATTGCGATCCGACATATGATGTACCTCTCACACAGTTACGATCACCGCGTGGTGGATGGTGCTTTGGGTGGTATGTTCGTACGTCGCGTGGCCGATTACCTCGAACAGTGGGATGTGAATCGCGAAATCTAAATCCTCAAGGAATAACCACAATTGCAGATGCTCGGGGTCATCGTAGCGATGCTGTTTCCACGCTGACACCTGTCACGCTGACAACACAATTTACTTACCTTTGGCGTAGTGGAATACAAAATCCGACTATTCGCCAAACTCATGAGCGTTTTGTTCGCTGTAATGGCGCTGTATGCGTTGTTGGACTTGCTTCAGAAGCCCGACGAAGAAATACAGTATGTTTTGGCCCATGAAAGTCAATCAGGATATCGCTCAACGAGCAAATTTGGAGCGTCGCATGTTCGCGACAACTTCTTGTAT
>JALQWO010000183.1 GCA_023258655.1 Bacteroidia bacterium | reverse complement strand
GACGAGCATTGCGGAGGCAGTTACAACTTATGTGCCTGGGACTGCATCAAATGTGTTGATGGGTATGCCCACGTTTACAGCTTTGCCAAATCCAACTTCAGAGGTGTTGGTAATGCAAACGGCCAAGGCGTTACAGCAAGATGTTCGCGTAGAATTGGTGGATATGCAGGGAAGGATTGTGGATGTTCAGACTGTATTTGCAGGCAGCACGATGGCTTATTTTGATGTACGTAAGTTGTATGGCGGAAACTATTGGTTGCGCTATTTCTGCGCTGCCGGGACGTACACCGAAGCGGTGGTGATTCTGCGCGATTAAGGTAGATTTTTCGGGATGAGGGTTAGTCCTTCACGATTTTTTGCGTGCCGATCACTTGTTGTTCTTGGTTCAATAGGATGGCGATGTAGGTGGCAGGGGCCAGTGCGTTGAGCGCGCCAACTTCGTTGGCGCTGGTTTTCAGGATCAATTGACCGGCGGTATTTCGGATTTCTATCCAACGTACTTGGGAAGGCAATGTGATTTGCCCATCCCTGAGGGGATTGGGGTAAAGGTGCCCATCATCCCCGGGAGAAACACGTTTGGTCGTGGCCACAGCGTTGGCATTTCTCACCATCATCACATACAAGGTGGCCGATTTTACGTCGTAGGTGGTGATCCCAAATTGGTTGTCGAAATACCAGGCTTTGGCACTTTGGTTTGGCAATGTGGTGGATGACCAAAATTTGCCTTGGGGTAGTCCTGGAAAGGCGGTTGTGTTTACGCAGGGTTGGACGCGTTTGTCATCGTTTAAGCTCCGCAATTCTTTGATGTTGGGTAATCGCCAATCGTTGTAGCCAGCCGTGGTGTTGTACTCTGAAAGCAAGATGGCATCCTCCCAAGTGCTGGTGGCTGCGTTGGGGACTTGCACCCACATCAGGTCTGTGAGGTTGTCTGTAACGGTGCCGTTTTTGTTGTCGATGAATCGCTCGGCATAGGTCACCGGGTTGGTGGTGTATCGCATCGCGCGGACATGGAATTTTTTGGTGCCGCCGGCAGAAATGGTTTCAGATTTGGGGTGATTGCCGATACCGCCCCCTGCGTTGGTGACCCAAACCCTGCTGGTGTCATTGGCCTGCAAGGCGGATGTGTACCAATACTCTGCCCCGGTTTTGCTGAATAGTTTGATGTCTACCGCGGGGTTGGGATTTTGGTGGTTGAGGATGGTGAAGGCTTCGTATGGGTTGGGTAATATCCAGTCGTTGAAACCGCCCAAGGTGAGTGTATCGCAATATTTCTTGGCTTGTTGCCATGTCATTTCACCCCCATCTCCTTGTTGCCACACGAAGGTGGTGACTGAATCATAGACCATGCCTTTGCCGTAAAGGGCTAGTTTGGGCGGATTGATGCTGTAATCGTTGTCCTCACCGAAGGTATTGGTATAGCTCAGGTTTTGTCCGGTATCGGGCAGTTTTTTGGCTGTGCGATAGATGGCTTGGCCGGAGAGGTCAGCGCCTTGAATAGCAATGATCGATAAGAAAAGGAAACGAAAGGTAAGCAGGGGGTTGCGCAGATTCATGGGGGGGTAAAGGTATTAGGGGATGACGAATTTTATCGTTTGGGGGAGGTCATTTTTTCCTTGGATGAGGAGAAAATAGGTGCCCGAAGGGTAGTTGTTGCAATCAATGCTGTTTTGGGTAACGAAATCTTGGGTGTTTAAGCCGGATTGGTGATGCATTCGTTGTCCGCGTGTATTGTAAATACTGATTTCTGCAACCGTGATTTTGGCGTTGGCGAGCAGGACATGGAGATGGTTTTGTCCGTCGAGGAACGCGGTGCTTTTGGGTGTGCTGATTGATTTGTTGGCCACGGTCACTTTGCACAGGGCCTGGCCTTTGTAGTTGTTGGTGGTGGTGCCGGCGGGCGTGATGAATTTGTAGGTATAATCGCCGTTGTTTGTCCAACTGTAATCCACAGTATCTTTATCCGCATTGAGGGTATAGGTGAGTTTGAATCCATTGCCATTGGGGTAGGGATGACAATGGGTGATGGTTGCTCCTTTGAGTGGGGTTAGAGCAGGCCGCACGCCTTTGGCGGCGGCCTGCGGGATGATTTGCATGGTGGCATCTTCGGTAACGGTGCCAACCATGTTACCAATCATGTAAGGCGCAGCAGCGCTGCTGTGATAATGGTATACACCGTCGCTTCCGTAGTGACCATGGTTAGCATCCAGTGATTTTTGGGCAGAGCCATCGGGTTCGAGGTCGCCGTAAATCGCAAAGCCATCCAGCGCAAAAGCTACGGGTGATGTCTTGGGTATTTTGTTATACAACACGGTGGGGGCAATGTGGTAGTGGTAATCGTCGGCTCTGCCGCTGTGTCCGCCATATTGGTCCAACTGGCCATCCAAAAAGGCATCCACACCTGTGTTGGTGTATGGGTTGAAAATTGGAATTCCGTTTACCGCCAAGGCCACAGCGCCGCGCAAGAAATGATTCTGGTTGACAGGGACTGGTGTGGCTGCGATTGTGGGATTGATGGGGATAGACCATGCGTTTGCACCAACATAACACTGTGGGATGGGCACTTGTTGCTGCCATGCCGTGATGCCCAACATCATCTCATGGTCTGGAAGTCCCAACGATTCCACGTAATAGTAGTTGTTGTCGGAACGGGTGGAAATACTGGGTTTGTAATACGAAAAGGCACTGTCCAAAAACGAAATTCGGGTAGTCAATCCCATCATTTTGAGGGTGCGATAGGTGAAGCTGCTGGCCGTCAACAAAATAACCGTTGCCAAGGCGGGTATGGCGAAGCGCAATGGTTGTAGTTTGGGGGTGAATCGAATGATTATCGCCAGTGCGAACAAAGTCAGGGTGATGAAAATGACTTCTGAACGATTTGTGCTCGGGTTTTTAGCGGCTGCAGTTGTTGCTGCACTATTGAAGGAATGGCCTTCATTGTGTTTCGCCGAGATCTTATGCATTTGGTTGATTTTGTCAATCCAAGCTTGTTTTTGGGCGATAAAGGCTTTGTCCTTGCTACTGAGCGA
>JALQWO010000182.1 GCA_023258655.1 Bacteroidia bacterium | reverse complement strand
ATTAAAATGGCAATCCGTCATCTTCGTGATCCATATCCATCGCATGACCCGCGTCCGATGAAGGTGTTTCACCGTGCGATTCACCACGCTGACCATCGTCGTTGCGCGAAGCCAACATTGATCCCATCATCTGGAAATTGTTGACGCGAATCTTTCGGGTCTGACGCTCTTGTCCCTCCGCATCCGTATACCGATCGGTACGAATCTTCCCTTCCACATACAACAAACTTCCCTTTTTGAGGTACTTCTCCGCGGTTTCCGCCTGCTTGTCCCACATCTCCAAATTGTGCCATTCCGTGCTCTCCAAACGCTGTCCATCTTTGGTGTAGTAATCGTTGGTGGCCAACGTTACGTTTGCTACCACGCGACCATTGTCGAGCCGACGAACCACAGGATCTTTCCCCAGTCTTCCCAATAAAATCACCTTGTTAATCATAATCTACGCTGTATTAAATGCTTAAAAATCTTGTTTGTTTAGGTAAATCTAATCATTTTTTCCATCAAACGATGCAATGGGAGCGACAGAATTGCTTCTTTCTCCAACCACTGCCAACCGTCTTTCTGCACAAACTTATTGTCGGGAAGGCACAAATACCAACATTTCGCATGGATGGTTTGATGTGTAAGCTGATGTTTGAAGTTTCTTTCTTCCTCTACGATTATTTTTTCCACAATCCCCCATCGGCCCAAAACGACATCCAAATCCCAGTCAGCGGTATCGCCCTCCAGCAAGGGGAACTCGTGTAAATGCGACCAAATACCTAAATCCGAGCGCCTCACAATCGCATGGTGATCCCCACAGCGAATGTCCACATAGTAAAAGTACTTGTTCACCGGTTTTTGCTTTTTCTGCATAACCGGAAGTTGTTTTTGTAAATTTTGCAAACGCGCCACACAAGCATCCGCCAAGGGACATTCACCGCATTTTGGCTGGGTGGGTGAACAGACGCTCGCGCCCAGTTCAATCATCGCTTGGTTAAACTCATTGGCATCGGCAAAAGCCATCCCGTTTTGCAACAGGGGAAACAACTTTTTAAAGAAACCTTGTGATTGTATGTCCTCAAACAATCCAAAGAATCTGGCACCCACGCGCTTCACATTTCCATCGATTGCCGGCACTTTCTCGCCAAAAGCAAACGCAGCTATGGCTGCCGCTGTATACAAACCCACTCCGGGCAGGCGCTGTATGTCTTGATAGGTAGACGGAAAAACACCCCCCATTTCATCCACCACCATGCGGGCCGCTTTGTGCATGTTTCGGGCACGGGAGTAATAGCCCAATCCTTGCCACAATTTCAGCACCTCTCCTTCATCAGCCGCGGCAAGTGACTGAATATCTGGCAATTGGGCGACGAAACGCTCATAGTATGCCAATCCCTGAGCCACGCGGGTTTGCTGCAAGATGATTTCCGAGACCCATATGCAGTATGGATCACGGGTTCTCCGCCAAGGCAAATCCCTTGACTCAAGATTATACCATCTTGACAAAGTTTGGATAACTATTTGCATATTCAATGGCAAAAGAACGGCTTTTGTATTTTTTTTGCACCTCAATTTATTATGACAAAGTCAGAAATCGTAAACGAAATTGCAGTGCGCACAGGTTTGGAGAAGACCGCGATTGCCGACACTATCGATAACTTCTTCGTAGTTGTTAAGAATTCCATGGTAAACGGTAGCAACATCTACCTCCGTGGATTCGGAACATTCGAATTGAAAAAACGCAAAACCAAAGTGGCTCGTAACATCAAGCGCAATACCAGCTTGGTAGTTCCTGCTCACTACGTGGCACGTTTCAAACCCGCCAAAGAATTTGCTACCCTGGTGAAGGACAGCAAAACCTTGGCCGATAAGCTCTAAACAACTTTACCTACCTTTGTCGCGTGGGAAATTTGAACCTCCGCGTATGGATTATTGCCGCAATCGTTGGATTGTTGGGCATTGTTTTGGTCGCAAACCGTTGGAAAACCGCTGAATTCACTCCGGAGAAATCAGCAGAAACCGTCGCACCCATGCAGGGAATGCAGGGCGATGGCTTGCCCCAACAAGAAATATCGCGCATTGAATTCCTCAATGCCGTGTTCGAAAAAACAAAGCCCAGTCCTCTGGTAACGCGCATCCTTACCGCCAAAACAGGTACCTACCCCAAGGATTCTTTGGAGTTGGCTTTGCGATGGGCTCAAGAAACCGAAAATGGACCTTTGGTGGCGTTGCTGCAAACCGATCTAGCCGAACAGTTTGGCGCACAATCCGATGAGAAGAGCCAATCAGAGATTGCCAAAAACCTCATTTTCTCGGCAGCGATGTCGGTGGAAACACCCATTGCCGCCGCGTATTTGTTTCAGTTGGGCAAAAAACACATCGATGCAGGATTGAAAAAAAATCCTAAAAACTCCGATTTGCTCAATGCGCTCATCGTGTATCAAAGCGAGTATTTGAACGCACCCATGCAGTTCTTGGGCACGTTAAAAACCGCCTTGGCCGCCGATAGTAGCAACATTGATACACACTTTATTCACTTAAATCTGCTAAAAAAGTCGCAACAGTGGCCGAAAGCGCTGAAAAAATGCGAAAAATTAATATCTTTGCAACCCCAAAATCCTCGATGGTTGTTCGAAATGAGCGAAGTCTTCGGAATTATGGGGGACTCTGTCAATGCAAAGGTTTACCTCAATTTGGCAGTAAAAACACAGAAATCAGTTCAATCATTTAAATAAAGGAATATGCCAAGCGGTAAAAAAAGAAAACGTCATAAGATTGCCACGCACAAGCGTAAGAAGCGTTTGCGCAAGAATCGTCACAAGAAGAAATAAGTTGGTTCTTCCACAATAACTAGGCATTTTGTCCAACGAATTAATCATACAAAAAGGTTCGTCTGGGGTTGAAATTGCACTGCTATCGAACCGCAAACTCATAGAATTTCACCGTGAAACCGCCTCAGACGGATTTCAAGTCGGGGATTTCTACCTAGGGAAAGTCAAAAAAATATCCCCATCACTCAATGCTGCTTTCATTCATGTAGGCGGTGAGAAAGATGGATTTTTG
>JALQWO010000181.1 GCA_023258655.1 Bacteroidia bacterium | reverse complement strand
ACCCATCCGACGGCACAGGATACACACGCAATCCTCCCTTGGAAAGGGTTGACTGCCCGGAAAGACGTTGATTCAACGAAGCATATCCCAACGCTATGGCATTGCCTGTTGTATTGGTAATATCCGAGCCAAAAAAATAGATGGTAGAAGTAAATTTCGACATCGGCTGATGCAGAAACGAGGCCGTGGCCTCATATCCACTGTAACTGTAGGATTCTTGCTCATCCTGCCAAAATCGTTGGTAGTTGCCATTAAAATCAAACTGCATGCATACCACACCACCAGCATTTTTAACCGAATCTGCTAGATTTGGCCAGAGGGATGTAGCGCAACCATTTACACGCAGTCTCACCCCCATATTGTCGTTCCCTTCCAATAATTTGAAATAATTCACAGGACTGTAGGATGTGGTATCGCAAATCAAGAATTGTTTCACCGCTCCGGTGGTTTCGTTTATTATGGCCAGAGCGCAATTGGGATCACCCGCAAAAGGGAGTTTGAACGATTTACCCAACCATCGACAGTTGCGCTTGTAAATCAAACCCAAATAAACATTCCCATGATTGTCTGAGCAAAAGTTAGCATTCAAAGCCCTTGCGGCTGCTGTATCAGCACGATGAACCCACTTCAACGTACCATTTTTTGCATAGCAAAAGGTAATTACATCCCCTAAATTCCCGCCAACGGGCGAAGTACGCTGGTCTACTGCTTTGTAGGAGCCTTGTCGGTTTCGAAAACTAGCGTTTTTCGAGACTTCAACTTGTAGCAAATAGGATTCCTTTGAGAACATCAAGGTCCTAGTAACGCCACCCGTTCCCAGATATTGCACATTGGTGGTTTGTCCAAACGCATTCAATTCGATGGCGTAATACCCATTGAAAGAGTCCAATTTTAGGTGGGAAAAGGCGGTATCATTGCCCTTACGATATCCGATCCCAATGTTTTTTTGATTCACCGAACGCAATTCTTGGATACCACTACCCGATTTAAACCACAATAGATCGCCCTGGGTGCTAAAGGAAAATAAGGGTGCATCGCCAGGATATGCTTTTCCGCGATAGGTACCGCTTTCTGAATGTCCAATCAGCGCCGTAATTTGGTTGTTGTTGGTAATTACGATATCTGTAAGGGACATATTAGAATCGACGGTTTTAAATGGGTAAGCCCACGCAACGGCGGCATTGCTTTTGTTGATTTTTGCCAAGACGCAACTATAACCATCTGATTTTCTATACACGCCTGTGGTGAGTCTGAGGGAATCACCCACATTAAAAAGTGTATACACATTGCCGAGGCTGTCAAAGGCAGCTTTTCGTGGCTGTGGAATCATCCAAAGACCTGTATTTCGCTGTCCGTATTGCTGCACTTCACTCACCCATTGGACTTTGGGCGTTGGGATTTGGGCCTTCAATTGAAGTGCTTGAAAGAACAAAAAAAAGTAAAGTATGCGTTTCATTTTCGATGCTGTTGTACAAACCTAAACAAATCAAATGATAAACGGGTGTTATAAATCATCATTCGATTGTCTGTCATTCGCACGAAAAAAGGCCAGCAACATTGCTGGCCTTTCTTTTTGTAGTACATTTTAATTTCACCGCAACACCGGCAATCTCAGCGCGGGATACTGCGACGCCATGGCATTGTATTGTTTTACAACCTCATTCAATTTGGTGTTTGATTCCGTTACCCCTGACATAACAATGTCCAACTTCTGTAAGTGGGTTTTGGTGGGCGCATTCAACGCATCGAAACAAGAATAATAGGCCGATCCAAACAGCTCGTTCAAGCCCTCCGTGGTTTCAAATTCCTCCGAAGCCAAAGCGCCGTTGCCATTCACCACAACATTCACTGTATTTAATACGGATTGTAACTGGGCCGACAAATGAGCAAAATCCCGCGCGTTGGTATTGGATACCCCGATGGCGTTTTTCATGGCTGTCAACCCCTGCTGAATTTCTTCCAATCGAATATTCAACGTACTCAAATCCTGTTTCACCTTGAACAATTGTGCCACCTGGGCATTCTTCTCCTCCTTGCTCACCAGCGGAATGCTCGGCTCATACAAATAAGAAACCGCAATTTCCGTAACCCCCGTCATCAACCGCTCTACCCCATTCTGCCATGCCTCCAACTGCACATAGTACGTTCCTGGCGTTACATAAGGTCCCCACCCCGCTTGATATCCTTTGTCGGCCGGAACGGGCAACGACGGATCCGAATACCGCAAATTCCACTCAGCGCGCGATAGCCCTTTGGCAGCATTCACCGCAAATTTCGCAACCACATTGTCAGCCGTTACTTGCTGCGAACTCCGAATAACCATATACACCTTTGCGGGCTCTTCTAAACTCTCCAGCAAAATGGAATCTTTGGCAGGATATATCAAAGCATTGGGGTTTTTCGATGCATCCGACTCTCTCTTTTTCCTCCGACTGGCGATGGTAGAGAAGTCCGATGTAATCTGGTAGTAAATAACCGCCCCGTTTGATGGATTCGGCGCTGAGAATCTCGATGCGCCTTTGTGACCGTTTCCACTGCCTCCCAATGGAGTTGCGGGAACAAAGAGCTTAACCGGACTCACAGGCACAATGAAATTCATCTTCGCCAACCCCGCATTACCCAACAACATCGCCTTGTAATCACGAATCTTTTCGTAGTCATCGCACACCGCAAAGCCACGACCAAAAGTGGCCAACACCAAATCATCATCGCGCTCTTGAAACACCATGTCCTTGATGGCAATGGGCGGCATACCTCCCTGCCACGACATAAATTGCTTTCCTCCATTCACGCTGATATGCAACCCAAACTCGGTTCCAACCAACACAATGTCAGCATCTTTGAAATCTTCAATCACGGTTTTTACCGGTCCGTTTTCAGGCAACCCCGTCACGATTTTTGTCCAAGTGGCGCCCCCATTGCTGCTTTTGTATACATAGGGCTTAAAATCGCCAAATCGGTGATGGTCCAAAACCGCATACACATTGCCAGAGTTGGGCGATGCATACACCATGGATATGAACGGATGTCCCACTCCATTGGCCTGTCCTTTCGGCGCGTCAGGAAAATTCATTTCT
>JALQWO010000180.1 GCA_023258655.1 Bacteroidia bacterium | reverse complement strand
GACTGTCGGCAGTGGCGAATCAATTTTTGGAAGGATTAAGCGATGAATGAGCAAGCGTTAATACGGGGAACTGAGGCTCCTACTTCGGCGGTAGGGTCTGTTGAGTTGATGGGCAAGGTGTGGGTAGCCAACGAGAGAAATTCAAAGGCGGGTGCGATTCCAGATGCGGTATCGGACCGTGAGCAGCAAATCATCATCGAAGACAGAATCATAGAGATGGCCTGGGAGGATAGAACTCCTTTTGAGGCGATAAAGGCGCAGTTTGGGTATTCAGAGGCCCAGGTGATTGCTTTGATGCGACGTCAGTTGAAGCGCAGCAGTTTCAATTTGTGGCGCAAGCGGGTGAACAGCGGGGTGAGTATCAAGCACCAAAAGCTGCGCAGCGAGGCTGTGAATCGGTTTCATTGCAGTCGACAGAAGTCGATTTCCAACAACAAAATCAGCAAGCGATGATACATACAGAAAAAGTGCAGGCATTGCTCGCCGCGATTGATGCGAAGCGATATGGTAAGACCCGCAATTATATTTCGGGGAGTGTGAGTGAATTGGGTCCTTATGTGTCGCGCGGGGTCCTTACTACCCGACAAATTTGGACCTATTTGTTGTCGCGAGGGCACAGTTTTGAGGAGGTATTTGGATTTGTTCAGCAGTTGGCATGGCGCGATTTTTTTCAGCGGGTATGGATGGGGCTGGGCGATGGGATCAACGCAGACATTCGGGGTGATCAGCAGGGGGTGAAACACACCGCGGTTCCCGCCGCGATCGCGGCGGGAACCGCGGGCATTGAAGGCATAGACGTTGGAATTCAGCGTCTGTTGACTACCGGCTATTTGCACAACCATCAGCGGATGTATACCGCCTTTTTAACGTGTAACCTGGCCGGCGCCCATTGGAAATTGCCCGCCCATTGGATGTATGCCCACTTGCTCGATGGCGATTGGGGCTCCAATGCCCTCTCCTGGCAATGGGTCGCCGGCACCTTTTCCAATAAGAAGTACATCACCAATCAAGAAAACATCAATCGGTATACACATACCCACCAACGCGGAACCTACCTCGATGTAGAGTATGAACAACTGGCAGGAGCTCCCGTGCCTGGCGTGCTTGAACCCACGGTGGAGGCAGACGCGGTGCTGCCCTTCTCTGATTGTGATGCGGCGGCTTGGCACAAAGCCATTGAAAAACAGGGTTTGCGCCTGTGGGATCCTCAGTCTGCAGTGATTGAAAATCGCGTGGTGCTTCACAACTATTATCAGTTGAGTCCTTCCTTTGCGTCGGAGATGCCCGGAACCCGCATTCTGCTTCTTGAACCCAGTGTGTTTGCCCAATATCCCATTGCGGACCACTGCGTAGATTTTGTGGTGTCACTGGCCGCTGAAATTCCCGATCTGCAAGTGTTTGTGGGCGAATTTGGCGCTTTACAGACCGCGTTACGGTCGTTTGGAGAAGTGGAGATCGTCTACCAAGAGCATCCGTTGAACCGACACTATAAGGGTACCGAAATTCCGCGGGATTGGTTGGCACCAGAGGTGGAGGGTACATTTTCGTCGTTCTTCTCCTACTGGAAAAAAGTAGAAAAATCGCTGCGTAAAGAATACAAAGAAATTCGAGGGTATTGAAACGATGGATAGCCAGAAGCCCACACTGCAGATTGTTTGGATCAAGCGCGACATGCGCACCCGCGATCATGCGCCCTTGGCGGCAGCGGAGGCAACGGGATTGCCGTTTCGGGTGATATTCATTTTTGAGCCGAGTATGGTTGGGCATGCGGATTGTTCGGACCGACATCTGCGGTTCCAGTGGCAGGCGATACAAGACATGCAGCAGCGATTGGGTCGGCCCGTAGATGTGTTCTGGGGAGAGGCGGAAGCCATTTTTTCGTCGTTGATAGAGGCGTTTGACGTGCAACGGGTGTTATCATACCAAGAATCGGGGATTGAGAAATCGTTTCTGCGCGACAAAGCCATTGCGAAGTTGCTCAGCGGTAAGGGGGTGGCGTGGCAGGAATTTCAACGAAACGGAGTCATACGAGGCATCAAGGACCGGGTAGATTGGGACAAACGGTGGTTTGTGACCATGTCTGAGCCGTTGATTGAGAATGAATATCGCAAGTCGCTGTTCCCCATAGAACAAGTGCCGTTGGAAGCGACCATCAGTTCGCAGTTTTCGATCCCTGAGGCGATGCTTTCCATGATGAACACTGCGGCGCCTGGGATGCAATTGGGTGGCGAATCGATGGCTTGGCGGTATTTACAGGGATTTTTGTCGGACCGACATCGCAACTACCATTTTCACATTTCTAAGCCCCAGTTGAGTCGGGGATCCTGTTCACGACTTTCGGTCTATATCGCTTGGGGTAATTTGTCGATCAAGCAAATTTATCAAGCCGCCAAATCACTGAGCAAAGAGCAGAAAAATGGCCGAGCGATTACGGCTTTTTTGTCGCGCATCAAGTGGCACGATCATTTTGTTCAGAAGTTTGAGCAGGAGTGTACCTATGAATATCGGGCGGTGAACCGGGCATTTGAGGATTTGGGGGCGGAGAACGATGCGCGGTTATTGCAGGCTTGGAAGGAGGGTAAAACGGGATATCCATTGGTGGATGCGAATATGCGGGCGTTGGCGGCAACGGGGTGGATTAATTTCAGGATGCGGGCGATGTTGGTGAGTTTTCTCACCCATCATTTGGACATTGATTGGCGGTTGGGCGTGTATCATTTGGCGCAATATTTTTTGGACTACGAGCCGGGGATTCATTATACGCAGTTTCAGATGCAGGCGGGGACCACCGGGGCCAATACGGTGCGGGTGTACAATCCGGTAAAGAACGGGTTGGAGCACGATGGTGAGGGTGATTTTGTGCGCAGGTGGGTTCCGGAGATTGCGGGACTGCCGAATCATTTGATTCATCAACCTTGGACGATGACGGACATGGAGCGTGTGTTGTATGGGGTTGAGTTGGGCGCGGATTATCCCTTGCCGGTGGTGGCCTTGCAGGGCCGAAAGATCGCGATGGTATCGCGGATTTACGAAATGCGGAAATCGGAATTTGCGATGGAAGAGAAGGCGCGGGTGTT
>JALQWO010000017.1 GCA_023258655.1 Bacteroidia bacterium | reverse complement strand
CTGCCCGTCCCTATTTCTAACACTTTTGCGCCGCGATCAATACCCAGGAGTTGCGTTTGGTATGCCACCGTGTATGGCTGTGAAATCGTTTGTCCGTGATCAATGGGAAATGCCGCGTCTCGATATACGAAATGCTCAAAATCTTTGGGGAAGAACCATTGACGAGGCACCGCATTCATGGCAGACAGTACCGTTTCAGACTGAATCCCCTTTTTGCGAAGTTCATCGACCAAACGTTTCCGTTGACCTTGGTGAATCAATGTGTCTATTAAATCTGTCTTTTTCATCCCCTGTTAAAAACCCAATTTGCTGCCGCGCAACGATTCGTGAATCTTTGCATTCGACTACAAATGTAGGAACATGAGAAAAGCAGTTATCATCGGATCGAAAAGAAAAGCAGAAATTTTCGAGCATCTACTTACGACGGTAGAAGGTTTCGAACTGGTTGGCTTTGTAGATCCGGACGATAGCGACAACTATTCCATGTTGGGAGAAATGATGTTTGCCTTGGAGATTGCCGCGCTTGGCGATGTATTTTTCATTGACCGTCATGTTAAACACCTCCCTTTCGATGTTGTATGTCACTTGGTGAAACTGGGCAAGCATTTGTTTTTCGACGGATACCGGCATTTCAATGCTGGTGAGATCGAACAGTTGCTAAAATTCCGTCGGGAATCAGGCGTTGTGATTCAAATTGGCAACGTACTGCACAACAAACCCTTGTTTACCTCAGCCTTGCAATTGGTAAAAAAACCGAGATATATTAAACTGGAAAAGCACTGCCATCCCCCAGTTTCAGGTGAATTTGCACAGTGGATACACGCCAATTTGTTTCAAGAAATAGACTTGATACAGCGTACCATGTCGTCCCGCGTGAGGTCGATTTCCGCAAGGCCCATGTTTTTGTTTGGACAACAAACCGACCTATTGAATATTCACCTGGAATTCGACAATGATGCCATTGCGCAAATTTCTGCGGGCAGGGCGATGGAACCAGGTACTTATGGCTTGAAAATATTTCAACAGGATCGGTTGTTTTTATTGAATTTCAGCCATCACGAGTTGGTAGAGTATCGCACAGCCACACAAACAGATCAGTTGAGTTTGTCCGCGGATTTTGACCACCCTGAATTGCCCCCAGAACTCATCAAAATCGAGCGCCAAGTCATGCCATTTGACACTTGGAAAATGGAACTTCGCAATTTCAATGAAAATATCACACAGGGACTTTCGCCGTTGACAAACTTGGAACATGCGTTAGAAGTGTGTAACACCTGTGAGTGGGCCATTGAAAAAATCCAGCGCAAATACCAAGACCTTTAGTCTTTTATGCTAATGAAAAATCCGCTAAGTTTGTAGGGTGAGGTCATTCGCCCGTTTACTTGTCATAGGATTTTTCATTGGTTTCATGCTTTTTGAATTCGGGTGCAAGGACCGAGACAATGGCATTCCCTCTCGTATCGCCATAGACAGCATTCACTTGGACATTGATCCGGCCAATGGCAATAGGATCCATCAAATAAGCGGGGTTCAAGTTTTTGCTAACCAAGAATTGTTGGGAAACTTCCAATTGCCTTGCAAAATCCCGATCGACAAGCTGGGCAAAGTACAAATTGACATTTACCCATTGGTTTTTATCAATGGCAGCAGCAGCAACCTCACCCTATTTACCCCCTTGGATGGATATAGAGACACCTTGAATTTGGTGGCTGGACAAACAATGTCGGTACAGCCCACATTCAAACATAGAACGTCCGCCGTAATCAAGTGGACGGAGGATTTTGAGGACAACAATTCTACTTTGGTCCCAATTTCGCCTTCCCCCTTCCCTGGTGACACTGTAGGAATCGTGACCAGACCTTTTGATTTAGACAATCAATTTGCAGGGACTTCAAAAGTGTACAGATTTTGCTTTGAGGACATCGATTCAGCCAAGTATTTTGATGTAGGTTCATTTTTGGAATACTCCGATTTGCCGACCAATGGCAGTGGGGTATTTTTCGAGTTCGACATCAAAACAGACCTCCCTGTTCAGCTCGCGCTGCGAAGAAAGAATCCCACCACCAACGACTTGGTACCTTACATGGTGATAAATCCTACCCAAGGAAAATGGAAAAGATTTTATGTCAATTTGGTATACGAATTGGCCAACCAACCAGCGAATACGAGTATTCGTATCTTTTTCGATGTCAATAAGCCAGCAAATTCTGTCGCGGGGAGGGAAATATTGTTCGATAATTTGCGTTTGAGTTATCTCAAGTGAACATGAATAAGTCCCGAAGAATCACCCTTCACATATTTGTTGATTGGTTGGCAGCAACCATCAGTTGGTTGGGGCTATTTTTTTTCAGGAAAAATTACATTGAGGCGAGCAAACACGGCTACGAAATCCCCATCAACCACGATGACAATTTATGGTTGGGGTTGCTATTGGTACCGGCATTCTGGATCACCCTTTACGCCATTTCTGGTTATTACAATTATATCTTCAGACGGAGTCGATTAAAAGAACTACAGCACACGTTCAATGCCTCAGTGATTGGGGTTTTGTTCTTGTTTTTCACGTTGATTTTGGATGACAGCATTTCTGATTACAGGGATTATTACTTGAGTGTAGCAACCCTGTTTGGTTTTCATTTCTGTGCCACCCTATTTTTCCGATTGGCCGTGGTAACCAAAACCATTCACAATGTAAAAAACCGTATTTGGGGTTACAATACACTCATTGTGGGCTGCGGTGAGCGCGCGCTCAATCTTTATCAGGAACTGAATTCAGCCAAAAAATCCGAAGGGTTCTTCATCAAAGGATTTGTCAAAATTCAAGATGATTGTTCTTTGAAGGAAGTAGGAGCTCGAATTTTGGGCGATTGGACAGATCTCCCCGCTCTGATTAGAGAGCATCAGGTGGAAGACATCATTTTGTGTACGGAGGCAGGTGAAAACGAACAAATCACAGCCATCATAGACTGTGTTCAAAACGAAGACATTCACTTGAAAATCATGCCCGACCAATATAGTTTGGTATTGGGGATGGTAAAAATGAACAACATTCTCGGTGCCATGCTGGTAGAGGTGGATTTTGAGGTCATGCCCACTTGGCAAAAAGTCCTCAAAAGAATGATCGACATCCTTGCATCCACAGTGGCGTTGGTCATCCTTTCACCCATATTCCTATTGATCGCGATTCTCGTGAAAGCAGATTCCAAGGGTCCCATATTCTTCACGCAACCACGGATTGGCTTGAAAGGCAAATTGTTCAATATCATCAAGTTTCGCTCTATGCGTATGGATGCGGAAATCCATGGCCCACAATTGAGTCATGACCAAGATGACCGTAGAACCCGAATCGGTGTTTTCTTGCGCCAAAGTCGATTGGATGAGTTACCCCAATTCTTCAATGTTTTTATGGGACAGATGAGTTTGGTTGGTCCGAGACCTGAGCGCGAATTTTTCAAAGATCAAATCGTAGAGAAAGCACCTATCTATCAACGATTACAACGAATCAAACCAGGTATAACAAGTTGGGGTCAAATCAAATATGGTTACGCCTCAACGGTGGATGAAATGATCGACCGCATGAAATATGACATTTTGTACCTCGAAAACATGTCGTTGGGTTTGGATTTTAAAATCATGTTGTACACCGTATTAATCATGGTGCAAGGTCGAGGTAAATAAAGCCCAACTTTTTCTGCGTATTTTTGTTTTTTATGTAAACATGGAACAAGATAAACAGGTCTCTACTACGCCCATTTCGCTGGTTTGGAATTGGGTAATCAAAGAGAAGAAGAACATCCAATTCATCCTGATTTACGCCATCGTTTCGGGATTGTTGAGTTTGGCCATTCCATTGGGCATTCAGGCCTTGGTTGGTACTGTGATGGCAGGGAAATTGAGTTCCAGCTGGGTGATTATTGTGATTGCCACCACCACTTTTGTGTCGTTTACGGGTGCCACAAAGTTGGCCCAAATGAGTATTTTGGACAGCATACAAAAAAAGCTATTTGTAAGATATGCTTGGATTTACAAAGAATCCATCGTCCAATTAAACAACACCACATCGGCCAAAGAACTTTCTGTGAAAGGGAGAAAATTCTTGGATATAGTAACTTTCCAAAAGTCGTTTTCCAAACTCCTTGCAGACTTCACCAAAAGTGCCCTTCAAATCCTCGTGGGTGTTTTACTACTCACCATATACCACCCCATTTTCCTCTTGGTTGGTATTGGTATTACGCTTGCCATCTTCATCGGATTTCGCCTAACATGGAAATCGGGCTTTGAGACAGCGCGTTCAGAAAGCAACATGAAATTTAAGACCTACGAGAGTATTTTGGCCCTCACGGAAGCGGAAAAAGACGAGGCCATGGAGAAAATTCAAATGGATAATTTCCATAGCTCCGTAGACGGCTATGTCAAATATCGCGAAGAGCATTTCAAAGTATTGTACAGACAGGCGAAGTTTGGCATTGTAACAAAAACACTGCTTACAGCCATCATGTTGATTGTAGGGAGTTATTTGTTGGTGAACAACCAAATCAGTTTGGGTCAGTTCCTCGCCTCAGAGATCCTCATCATCACCCTCTTGGATGCCACAGAAAAACTGATTTTGTCTGTTGAGAACATTTATGACAGCGGTACGGCCTTGGAAAAACTCAACAGCATTGATTTGAGCAAAAAATGGGAGGCTACCTCATGAATTCCAAAAGCAAAAAAATTCCCCAATACTGGCTGAAAGACAGTGTATGGGTGGGCCGCGCCATGGTCATCAGACTGCGCATCCTGTTGGTTGTTGTTTTGCTTTGTTTGTTCTTGCCTTGGCGACAGAATATCCAAGCCACAGGCAAAGTGATTACCCTACTGCCCGACCAACGTCCGCAAGAGGTTCAAACCAACATTGCTGGGCGTGTGAGTGTCTGGAAAATCAAAGAAGGAGATTTCGTCAAACGCGGTGATACTGTGGTGATACTCACAGAAATAAAAACGGAGTATTTGGATCCAAAACTGCTTGACCAAACCGAACTTCAAATCAATGCCAAAGAAAAGTCCGTTTTGAGCTATGCAAGCAAGATTGATGCGATCAACGACCAAATCAAACAACTTGAGAACAACCGCGATTTGTCGCAATCCAAAGCCTTGAACAAAATTGAACAAGAGCAACTCAAATTGAGAGAAGTGCAAGCTGATTTATCCGCCGCGGTGATTGCGCTGAACATCGCGAAGAAGCAATATGAACGGGACAGTATTTTGGCAGTGGACGTGCTGAGAAGTCCCTTGGAAGTAGAAAATCGCCGATTGAAATACCAAGATGCTGTTGCCAAGAAAATTGGCTTAGAAGCCAAAGTTCGCATCGCCCAAAACGGAGTAGAAACAGCCAAGATAGAATATCGAAACGTACGGTCTGAGTATGGTGAGAAGTTGGCAAAGGCGGAGAGTGACCGTTTCACAGCCATTTCTTCCCAATTGGAAACTGAAGCGGAAGTCAGTAAGTTGAGAAACAACTACAACAACTACAACATCCGCAATGGATTTTACATCATCACAGCACCCCAAGATGGCTATGTATCGAAAACGAGTATTCGGGGAATCGGAGAAACCGTGAAAGAAGGTCAAGCCATTTGCACCATTGTGCCTGATGGAGCTTCGCTTGCAGTAGAATTAAAAATCTCCCCCAACGACATGCCGTTGGTAGACGTGGATGAGCAGGTGAATTTCGTATTTGATGGTTGGCCAACCATTGTTTTCAGCGGATGGCCGGACGCCAGTTTTGGCACCTTCCAGGGAAAAGTGTATGGGGTAGACAATATGATGGATACCGACGGAAAATACCGTGTTCTTGTAAAGGCGGATGTCAGCAAAAAACCTTGGCCCCCTGCATTAAAAATCGGGGTTGGTGCTCGCGGTTACATGTTGCTCAAGACAGTACCCATTTGGTATGAATTATGGCGGGTTTTGAACGGATTCCCTGCCGATTTCTATCGTCCAGAACACATAGAGAACATCAAAGGAAAATAATCCCCCAGTTGAAATTTGCAGTGGCAAACAAAATGAATCTACGCATCCGCTCCCTGAAGAATATCTTATTACTCGCCAGTACTTTGGTAGTTTCGGCGCAGTATTCGGCGCTTTATTCCGTAGATTGTCCTGCAGCGAATTCGGCCACTGTTGGAATGGGAGCAGCGTTAGATACTGATTCTACTATTCCCTCCTATCAAGCGATTCCATTTTCTACGGTGTTACAGTGGGTTTTACAAAATCACCCCGTACTGAAACAAGCCAACAACTACCTGCCCATCGCGAAGGCAGAATTGTTGGTTGCCAAAGGCGCATTTGACCCTACGCTCTCCATTTATCGCAGCGAAAAAAACGAAGGGCGCAGCAAATTCTATCAAAACCAAAACCTAGACCTTTATCTACCAAACTATTTCGGCGGTGGCATTGCGTTGTCTAACCCCTATTCCAATTCCAATGCGGGGGCCTCTGGATCCTTGGCCCTGAGTGCGGAGCTCCCATTGCTGAAGGGCTTGATTACCGATTATCGAAGGACAGCCTTGGGCAAGGCGAAAATCAACGTAAAAATGAGCCTTGCGGAGCGAGATCAATGGATCAACGACATCATACGGGATGTATTTACGGAATACGCGCAATGGCTATTGTCTCATGAATCCGCCCAGCAAATTGAGGGTGTGCTCAAACTCGCCACCGAACGCCAGAGAGGTTTGAGAACCTTATTCGCAGCAGGAGCGATCACCAGTGTAGATACCATGGAAACCCATGTGCAATGGCAGCAATACAAAGCCAAATACGATTTGGCCGTTTGGAAAAAGGAAAAACAGCGTTTGATGGTCAGCATGTATCTGTGGGATGGCAATGGAAACCCCATTGAACCCCTGCCGGGTGTATATCCCACACAAGAGGGATTGTCTTGGATAGACAGCATGGTGAAAGAGGCAAATACTTTTTTTTCTGCTGCCGGGAATGATGCAGTCATACAACCCGCTTTGCGATTGAGTTTGCTCAAAGTGGAATCAAAACGCTTGGAGTTCAACTTGGCCAAAAACAACTTGTTACCCAGCCTAAATTTGCAATATGGCTATAGCCAGCCAAACCGTGAATGGCGTTATAACACGGCTGGCGCAACCCAATTCACGGGCTTTGGTTTGGGATTCCAATCCAGCTTATTCCTCAAACAACAGCGAGGTCAATACCGCGAGTTGCAGCTAGGACTGATAAATGCACAATTGGAAGTCGACAACAAACAGCGTAACTATGCTGTAAAGTCGAATGCTTTGTTGCAAGAATATGGGGTTCAGAAAAGTCAATTCGACCAGTGGATGGAGATTGGCAAGAATCAGCGACGACTTTACGACATGGAGGCCCGCAGATTGGAAGCAGGGGATGTCAACTTTTTCGTCCTCAACTCAAGAGAAATGCGGCTGTTAGACCTGAATTTGCTCGCGTTGGATTACAAATTCCAATACCAACTTTCTGGGATCACCTATTTACACTATTTGGGCTGGCTGTCGCGCAGTTAACCCACCCTTTCTCTCGTTGTTAAATTGTGGATAATCATCCACCTGATTCCGCCGTTTGGGCGCGTTTAATGGGTATTTTTACGAATCAATTAACAACACAGTCAAATGACGGAAGATTTAAGTAGAGCGAATTACGACGCAGACAATATTCAGGTTCTCGAAGGGTTAGAAGCGGTAAGAAAGAGACCCGCCATGTACATCGGTGATATCGGTGTGAAGGGTCTTCACCATTTGGTTTATGAGGTTGTCGATAACAGTATCGACGAGGCACTTGCAGGCCATTGTAAAAATATCCATGTAACAATTTTGCCGGGCAATGCCATCCGCGTAGAGGACGATGGTCGCGGTATCCCAACGGGTATGCACACCAAAGAAAATCGCAGCGCACTGGAAGTGGTAATGACTGTTTTGCACGCAGGGGGTAAATTCGACAAAGACACTTACAAAGTATCCGGTGGATTGCATGGTGTGGGTGTAAGTTGTGTGAATGCACTTTCCACAGACTTGAAAGTCACTGTCTACCGCGAGGGAAAGATTTTCCAACAAGAATACCAAATCGGTAAACCGATGTATTCTGTGAAGGAAATTGGAACTTCTGACCGTAGAGGTACCGTGGTAGAATTCCAACCCGATGCTAGCATTTTCCAGGTTACAGAATACAATTTTGAAACCTTGCAAAATCGTTTGCGCGAATTGGCATACTTGAATAAGGGCATTCGTTTGTCGCTCATTGATGAGAGAGAAGCATTGGAAGACGGTAGTTTCCGTCGCGGCGATTATTTCTCCGAGGGAGGATTGAAAGAGTTTGTAACCTTCATCGATGGTACGCGTGAAAAACTCATCCCCTTCCCAGTTTACGCAGAAAGTGACAAGCACGGTATCCCCGTGGAAATCGCTTTTCAATACAATACCGGTTATGCAGAGAATCTGCATTCCTATGTAAACAACATTAACACCATTGAAGGAGGAACACACGTTGCGGGCTTCCGCAGGGCATTGACGCGCACACTGAAGGCCTATGCGGAACGAATGAAATTGTTGGAAAAAGTAAAAATTGAAATTTCTGGCGATGATTTCCGCGAAGGTTTAACCGGTGTTATTTCTGTAAAAGTACAGGAGCCACAGTTTGAAGGACAAACCAAGACAAAGTTGGGTAACAACGAAGTCATGGGTGCTGTTGACATGACAGTGGGTGAAATGTTGGATAATTATTTGGAGGAAAACCCCAAAGAGGCGCGTGTCATTGTCGACAAGGTGATTGTGGCGGCTCAAGCCCGTGCCGCAGCACGCAAAGCGCGTGAAATGGTTCAACGCAAAGGCGCCATGAGTGGTATGGGACTGCCTGGAAAGTTGAGCGATTGTTCGAAAACCGACCCAGCCATTTGTGAGATATTTTTGGTAGAGGGAGATTCTGCGGGTGGAACGGCCAAACAAGGTCGCGACCGCGAATTTCAAGCCATCCTACCCCTCCGTGGTAAGATTTTGAACGTAGAAAAGGCGTTGGAACACAAAATCTATGACAACGAGGAAGTGCGTAACATGTTTACTGCCATGGGTGTCCACATTGGCACCAACGAAGAAGGAGAAAAGGAATTGATTCTGAACAACCTTCGATACCACAAAATTGTGATCATGACAGATGCGGATGTAGATGGATCTCACATCAGAACATTGATATTGACCCTGTTCTTCCGTCACATGAAAAAATTGATTGAGAATGGCCATTTGTACATTGCCACCCCTCCATTATATCAGGTGAAAAAGGGCAAAGAAAGTCGCTACTGCTGGGATGATGCAGGTCGTGATGCCGCCATCAAAGAATTGGCCAAAGGTGGAAACGAAGACAGCGTAGGTGTTCAACGATACAAAGGTTTGGGAGAAATGAATGCGGAGCAGCTCTGGGAAACCACCATGGATCCCGCACGCAGAACTTTAAAGCGCGTAGAGCTTGATAGTGCTGCTGAGGCGGACCGTATTTTTAGCATGTTGATGGGAGACGATGTTCCACCGCGTAGGGAGTTCATCGAGGCCAATGCCAAATACGCGAAGATCGACGCTTAATTGATTATTGCCCACTCATTGAAAGCGGATGGCTCTGGAAGGGGTCATCCGCTTTATCCATTGTACAGGTAGCACAGCGGCCATGATGCTGGCCAGAACAATGCCTGCATTTACCCAAAGAATGGACCATAGATCCAATTCAACCATTACGTATTTGACAAAGTAAACTTCTTGATTGAGTGTGAGAAAATGTGTTTTGTCCTGTATAACACACAAGAGAATCGCAATGGCGTTGCCAAGCACCACACCGATTGTTACAATGTAGGCCGATTGCCACAAGAATATTCGCTGTATTTGGGAGATACTTCCGCCCATGGCTTGGGCGATACCCACAAAAGACGTTTTCTCCACCATCAAAATCAACAAGATGGTCGACATAGCGATGATGGCCACGAGTGCCATTAGGGTAAGTATGACCCACACGTTGGTATTGAGGATGGCCAACCAATCGTAAATCTGTCGGTGGAACTGCCGTGAATCAGAAATACGAAGCGTGCCAGCAGGCAATTGCATGGATAGTGAGAGTGGATCTATGTCGCCTGCTTCTGACTCCCAGATTTCTATTTGCGTAAAGCCCGGTTTTACGTCCAAGTATTTTTGCACAAGGGACAGCCCCGTATAGATGACTTGATTGTCGATCTGTTCAATCCCTGTCTCAAAAAGTCCCGCAATGAGCGGCCGCGCTGCGCGCGGCCTCCCCCTACCCAAACTATCGTTCACAAAAAAGACCAAGGTCAAACGATCCCCCGTATCCAAACGCAATCGATCAGCCATCGCCTGAGAAATATAGACCCACTGTCCATCCTTACCCACCAACGCAGACATCTCCCCTTGGCAACGTTTGGTGACAAAACCCGACATACCAAACTGAAAATCGCTGTGATTCATTCCTTTGGCAATGACACCATCCAATTCCGTTTCCCCCTTCACAATGCAAGCCTTGCTCGCAGATACCGCCAGATGAGCTACCCCTGCTGGCAATGCGGTTTTTTTATCCTTGACCTCGCCATTTTTACAATCACTATCCTTTCCCTCACCCTTTCCCTCACCCTTTTCCTCGCCATTTTCCTCGCCATTTTCCTCGCCATTTTCATTGGATTCACCCCTAGCCTCGCCATTTCCAACTTCCTCGTCCTGATCACCAACAAAAGCCGGCAAGTGTTTTGAAGATACCACCATCGGTTCGGCACCCTCTACATTGGCTGCATGGTCAACGATATAACTCCCGTGCACCTGAACCACTTTGTTGCGAATCCCATTTTGGAACCCCTTCACCGTGGCAATTGTCACAATCATCGTGGCAACACTCAAAGAAACTGCGGAAATTGCCAAACGCATCATATTTTTGGAGAAGGAATTGCCTCCGCTCCCCATGAATCGAAACGCTATGAATTTGACCCAAGACACTACAACATTCAAAGGTAGTTCTTTACACGCACTCGTTACAATAGCGCTACAGACAATCTGCGGACTGTTCTGTCCCTTCCTGTTGGCACAGCCCGCAAAACCGCAAGCCGCTTACAATCAAGCCAAGCCTTCCAATATCATCGCAAGCAATATTCAAATGATGCCAGCCATAAGCGTGGGTGCGGAAAACACTGCCGATTACCTCACCTTGTTAAAAAATAAACGGGTAGGCATTGTGGCCAATCCAACCTCACGCATAGGCAACACCCACCTCATCGATTCTCTCAAAACGCTTGGCATCAACATTACCGGCGTATTTGCCCCGGAACATGGATTCCGTGGTGATGCAGAAAATGGAGCACATATCCACAACGACATCGATCCCAAAACGGGGCTTAAAATCATTTCGCTGTATGGGAAACACGTAAAACCAACGGCCGACGACCTCAAAAACATGGACGTGGTTGTATTCGACATCCAAGACGTGGGCACCCGATTTTACACCTATCTAACTACGTTGCATTATGTGATGCAGGCATGCTCGGACAACAACAAACCTTTGGTTGTGTTAGACAGACCCAATCCCAATGGATTTTATGTGGACGGCCCTGTGTTGGAATCCAACCTCAAAAGTATGGTGGGCGTTCATCCAATCCCCATCGTTCATGGGATGACGTTGGGAGAGTTGGCCAAAATGATCAACGGACAAGGTTGGTTGAAAGACAGCACCTCCCCCAAAAGAAAATCCTGCAAACTCACCGTAATCCCCTGTAAAAACTACACCCATAACCGGAGTTATCAATTACCCGTTTCACCATCGCCCAACCTACCCACGCAAAATGCCATTTACCTGTATCCCACCCTATGTTTACTCGAAGGAACACCCGTTAGCATGGGCAGAGGTACAGACAAACCTTTCGAGTGTTTTGGTGCACCTTGGCTCAAGCAGGGCACTTACAGCTTTGTACCCAGGGCGATACCTGGAAAATCGTTAAACCCTCCTTATCTGGGCGATTCTTGTCACGGTGTCCTGTTGTCGAATTTCGCCTCCGAATTTATCGTTTCCTACAAACATTTATACATTGAATGGTTGGTGATGCTCTATCAAGAATGTCCCGACAAGTCCAAATTTTTCAATCCATTTTTCGACAAGTTGGCTGGCACCCCGATGCTCAAGCAGCAAATCATACAAGGTCTGAAACCCGGTGAAATCAGGGATTCATGGCAGGCGGGTATCGATCAATTTCTCGCATTGAGAAAACCGTATTTGCTTTATCCTTTCGATCCAAACATTGGATTGAATTAAACTATCTTTGTATCATGAAAGGACACATTCGCAGCGCTATCGTCGTGCTAACCTTGATTTTGGGAGCGTGCAATCAAACGGCTATCAATCAAATTGGTGAGCCTGTCAATTCTGATGACGCGGTTTCGGTAAATGTAGGTTTGGATGCGTTTCAAAAAGACGGCAAGGCGGAAACTGTATTGTTTGGAAAAGTGGCTGAAGTATGCCAATCTGAAGGTTGTTGGCTCTCTTTTGTCACAGACGATGAAAATATGGTTGTAGATTTCGGCGAAACGTTTACGGTCCCCAAAAACATAGCCAACAAGGATTTATACGCCAAAGGATATTTTTATCGTGACACCCTCGAGGACAAAACCATTGAAATCAAATTTCGGGCAACCGGAGTAAAATTTAAATAAACCAGCCAAAAGCACTTGCTGTTGGAAGGATTACGGCTATCAAAAAGAAGGGGCACCCATTGGGTGCCCCTTCTTTTTGATATGCATTGATCAATTACTTGATCTCAAACGTGTTCATGAATGCGGTGGTAAAATTACCAGCCCGGAAATCGGGGTCACGCATCAATTGCAAATGCAATGGCACGGTAGTTTTCACCCCTTCGATCACAAACTCACCCAAGGCACGTTCCATTTTAACTATGGCTTCCTCACGGGTCTGCGCAGAAACGATCAACTTGGCCACCATGGAGTCATAAAATGGCGGAATGGTGTAACCAGCATAAATGTGCGTATCGACGCGAACACCATGGCCACCTGGGCGATTTAACTGAGTGATTTTGCCGGGTGAAGGACGGAAATTGTTGTGAATGTCTTCAGCATTGATACGGCATTCGATGGCGTGTTTGGTGGGATAGTGATCCTTGCCGGAAATTGGCACACCTGCAGCAATCAAAATCTGCTCTTTCACCAAATCATAATTGATAACCTCTTCAGTTACAGGATGCTCAACCTGAATACGGGTATTCATTTCCATAAAGTAGAAGTTGCGGTGTTTATCCACCAAAAATTCCACGGTGCCTACCCCTTCGTAATTGATGATTTGGGCCGCCGCTTTGGCTGCCTCACCCATCTTCTCACGCAACTCAGGCGTCATAAATGGCGATGGTGTCTCCTCCAACAACTTCTGATGACGACGTTGGATAGAACAATCACGCTCAGACAAATGACAAACTTTACCATATTGATCCCCCGCGATTTGGATCTCGATGTGGCGAGGATCTTCAATGTATTTCTCCATGTACAAGCCATCGTTACCAAAAGCCGCTCCCGCTTCTTGTTTCGCACTGTTCCATGCCGCTTCGATATCCTCGTCCTTCCAAACGATGCGCATTCCGCGACCACCGCCACCCGCTGTGGCTTTCATAATCACGGGATATCCAATCTCGTTGGCAATTTTAATGGCTTGGTCAAAACTTTCCAACAACCCTTCAGAACCTGGAATTGTAGGCACACCGGCCTTCTTCATGGTGTCTTTGGCGTTGGATTTATCCCCCATCTGGTCAATCTGCTCTGGGGTTGCACCAATAAACTTGATTCCGTGGTCACGGCACAAAGCAGAGAATTTACTGTTCTCCGATAAAAATCCATAGCCAGGGTGAATGGCATCGGCATTGGTGATTTCGGCAGCAGCCAAAATGCGTGACATCGACAGATAGCTATCCTTACTCTGCGGGGGACCGATGCAAACGGCTTCGTCAGCAAATCGAACATGCAAACTCTCACGGTCTGCCGTTGAGTATACCGCAACGGTTTTGATGCCCATTTCCTTGCACGTGCGAATGATGCGCAACGCAATCTCACCGCGGTTCGCGATTAAGAGTTTCTTAAACATGACCAAACAGTTTAGGCAGGTTCAACCAAGAATAAGGGCTGGTCGTACTCTACGGGTGTAGCATTTTCAACCAACACTTTCACAATTTTACCGCTGATCTCGCTTTCAATTTCGTTGAAAAGCTTCATGGCTTCAATGATACATACCACTTTGCCTGGCTTCACTTCATCGCCTACATTCACAAATACAGGAGATTCAGGATTGGGTGTACGATAAAAGGTACCCACCATTGGCGACTTGATGGTAATCAAGTTGTCGGCTTTGGCTTCTGCAGCAGGGGCTGCAGGGGCAGCAGGAGTTGGTGCAGCGGCTACAGGAGCAGCGGCAACCGGAGCAGCCTGAACGGCCACAGGTGTATATTGGGCTGTGGTGATTTGTGCAGGATTCTTTTTGATTGACAATTTGAAATCTTTCTGGTTGATTTCTACTTCATCCACACCTACGCCTGAAACAAATTTGATCAGGGCTTGAATCTCTTTTAAGTCCATATTTTCGCTTTAAGTTGAAGATGCAAAGAAAACCATATTTTGCCGAAATCGACGAAATTTGTATCAAATCCGGCCATTTTTTATCAAAAACAGGCCAAAATGGCCAAAAAATTGGCCAAAATTGAAAAAATGCCAATCTAAAAGCGATAGGCCATCCCAAACTGCAAAGCAGCCTTCGCGATACCTATTTCGGTATACCAACCCAATTGATCGGTGATCATTCCACGGAATCCCAAGGTGCTTTCAAAACCCAAAGTAGGCACTGCGCCCAGATTCAAACCTGGAATTTGCAATTGTTTGGAGAAATTGGGATTGTTGGTTTTGATTGAAATAGAATTTCCTCGAATTCCCACGCCAATTCCCCAGTATACCTGGAAATATTTGTCATCGTTGAACAAATAATTATAGCGGAGATTAAAACTCTGGGACCTGTAGGTAACTTCCAATTCCGTTTCAGTTAACACATTCAAGTCATTCAGGAAAACTGAATCCCTCACCACGCCACCAATGACAAATCCGCTGTTCGCAAAGTTCAAACCCAGGGTATGTCGACGTCCCAATTGATTTTCATATTTGATGAAATACAAGGGCTTTACCTCGTGGGTTGATAAACTGAGGAAATATCCCCCATTGGGGTCTTGAAATTTATCGGCTTGTTTCACCAAGGAGTATGTCACATTGCCAGTACCAACACCCACAAAAATGGCATTTTTACGCTGCGATGATTCTGGTGTAGATGCGTCTTGCGCAAGAATTGGACCGATGCCCAAGCATACGAGCAGAAGGGCGATAGACAGTTTTTTCATTTTCTCAATTATAAAGGAATGTTTCCGTGTTTCTTTTTTGGGTTGTTCTTGACCTTGTTTTGCAACATATCAAAAGCTTGTATTAACCTTGCGCGGGTTTCTTCGGGCAAAATGACTTCGTCGACAAATCCTCTCGCTGCCGCGCGATAAGGGTTGGCAAACAAATCACCGTATTCCTTTTCTTTTTCTTTCCAAGCCACATCCCTATCCGAAGCCGCATCGATTTCTCGTTTGAAGATGATCTCTGCAGCACCTTTGGCGCCCATTACCGCAATTTCCGCTGTAGGCCACGCAAAATTCAAATCGGCACCGATGTGTTTGCTGTTCATCACATCATATGCCCCACCGTAGGCTTTGCGGGTTATCACTGTTATTCTAGGAACGGTGGCTTCACTGAACGCATATAACAATTTCGCTCCGTTGGTAATGATGGCATTCCATTCTTGATCGGTACCGGGCAAAAATCCGGGCACATCTTCGAACACCAGCAAAGGAATATTGAAGGCATCGCAGAATCGCACGAAACGCGCCGCTTTTTGGGAACTATGCACATCGAGCACCCCCGCCAAGAAAGCAGGCTGATTTGCCACCACACCAATGCTCTTCCCTGCCAATCGCGCAAATCCAACCACAATATTCTCCGCATAAGAAGCATGCACTTCAAAGAAACTATCGGTATCTACTACCCCTTGTATCACCTCTTTGATATCATAGGGTTGGTTCGGATTTTCAGGAACGATATTTTTCAGGACATCTCTGATTTCATTGCCACCAGCATAAGGAATGGCTGGCGCTTTCTCTTCGCAATTCTGGGGCACATAACTGAGCAATTTGCGCAAGTTTTGTATACACATCACCTCATTGGCCATGGTGAAATGTGCCACCCCACTTTTTGAACCATGCACAGAAGCACCACCCAAGTCTTCACTGCTCACATCCTCATTGGTGACTGTTTTTACTACGTTTGGACCTGTAACGAACATGTAGCTGGTATTTTCTACCATGAAAATAAAATCGGTGAGGGCGGGTGAATACACGGCACCACCGGCTGAAGGGCCCATGATCATGCTGATTTGC
>JALQWO010000179.1 GCA_023258655.1 Bacteroidia bacterium | reverse complement strand
TCTCAGGTATTTTTTGGTGAAAAAATTTCGCATCGCAACCACAGAATCCAACGACATGTTGGCTTGAGTAGCAGGGAAAATATTCACCATGAAATTGCTGTGGAATTGACTATTCTCGTTTCTCAACCAAATGAAATCCGACGTAGCTTGCACCAGTTTCAATGTGGCATTGAGACAAAGGTCTAAATTGTATTTGCCAGCCAACAGTTGGGTTAAACTATCCGAATAATCATTTTGCTCAACCACTGCGGTGAAAGGGGTTTGGCTACGATTCGATTCTCCGCATTCTATCGCTTTGGATATCGCACACAAAATACCTTGATGCTTTTTTAACCAGCCCAAACTGAAGTTTTCGCCCGCAGAATGGGTGTCGCGAATCCAAAGCACCACTTGTTGCTGACACCAAACATTCTTCAACCAAATACATTGGACGGCTTCGATGACGGTGTCCATTAATGCGTTGTTTCCTTGTGCAGATAGGCGCTCACAATCCGATAGGTTGGACAATGGATCAATTGACCAAATGAGTGTGTGCTTCTTGAATTCGATTTCAGTTTGAGGGTCGATCTCTTCCATTTGAGAAAATGGATGCAATTCAAAATTGAAAGCCGATTCATAATACTGAGGGTCGGCAGGTCTGCGATTTTCCTCAAATCGAACCAAGTTGCTATCTACGGCAAACAGGGTAGTGCTGAACAGTGCTTGGATTGAATCTGAAAAGGATTCTGGATAAAATACGCCGATTTCTCCTGCGCTGCCACGAGCGGTATCCGTTTGATTATTAGTGGATTGCTTACAAGAAGGTAAAATCGAGCAATAGGCCAACGCAAGTGCAGTAGCCATTGCATTTGCGCGTGATAAAAAATGAGCGAATCGCACTATCTACGATTTTTTTGAATGACCAACCGCTGTCCAACCTGAATGGAATTCGAACGCAAATGATTCCAAGTCTTTATTTGGGTAACTGTTACGCCATGGGTTTTTGCAATGGCACTCAGAGTTTGTCCCCGCTTGACCACAACAACAACCCGCATGGTTCCAGACTTGGATGAAGTTACACCTGTGGCGCCCGCCACCTGAACCCCTCGGGGAACAGATTTGGGGTAGGCGTAAGGAGCGCGATAATTGTTGGGTACAACTTGGTGATTGTATTTGGCATAAGCGGCAGCACTATCAAAACGATCGATAAACTGCATGCTGGCATTATAGGGCATCAAAATCACGCTTCCATGGGCCATGTCAGTGTTTTGATTGAGCAATTCCTGATTCAATCCAACCAAATTGTGGTGGGTTCCCAAATACTCATTGATTTTCCCCAAATGCATGGTTGAATCAATTTTGGTCGGCGCAAGAACGATGCTCTGGTCATTATGCAATGCATTTTTACCTTTTTCGGTAAAGTTCAAGACATAGGCAACTGCAATGAATTTGGGTACATAATTCTGGGTTTCCTTGGGTAAAAAGGGCAATACTTCCCAGAAATTGGTCTTGCCTCCGCTTCTGCGAATCGCTTTCTGGACATTTCCTGGACCACAATTGTAGGAGGCGATGCTCATCAACCAATTGTTGAAAATCGATTGAGAGTTGGCAAAATACTCGCAGGCTTTTTGTGTGCTTTCCACAATACTCTTACGATCGTCGCATGGATATCCAATGCGCATCCCCATCAACTTGCCCGTGTATGGCATGAACTGCCACAAGCCCGTAGCGCCACACCAAGAAACCGCACTGGGATTCAAGTTGGATTCAATGACAGAAATGTACTTCAATTCTGTGGGGAGGCCGTTCTTGTCCAATATTTCTTCAAAAATGGGGAAGTACAGTTTCATTCTTTCATGGATTTGGTTGAAGTAACCTTCGCCGTAACCCATGTAATAGCGGATATGCTGTTCCACCATGCGGTGATATTCAAATGGTATGGTACTGCCGATCTGCGACATCAAAGCCTCAAATTCTCTGCCATTGCGGTACCTTGCCTCATCGTGGCCAACAGGACTGTGTGATGGGATATTGCCCAGCAAAATCTGGGTAAGACTGTCGATTCGTGTGATATCGTTACCCGCTTCTGGGTTTACTGGTGCCTGCGCCAAAAGGGTAGAGGCGCTGCTACCTAATATCAAAACCGACAATAAAAAAGTCCTAATCATAAGTTTCAAAAATAACGCAGTGTTGTGCGTTCTCTTTTATCAGCAAAGACTGAGCCAAAAATTAACCAACAAACAAATGTGTATATTTGTAAATAATGAAGTGTAGCGAAAGCCAGAACTATTTGCTACCTTAGAGTTGCTAAAAAATTATACACCCCGTGGCATTGTCAAAAAATATCCTAGCGCCTGAAAATGAAGCACAAACCTTGGCCCAAGTGCAAAAAACACACGCCAAAAATGGTGGCTTGAGTATCGGAATACCCAAAGAGGTTACCTTTCAAGAAAATAGGGTTCCTTTGACACCTGCAGCAGTATCATATTTTACAGCCAATGGGCATTCCATTGTGATTGAATCGGGTGCTGGGCGAAATGCGAATTTCTCCGATATTCAATTCAGTGAGGCAGGGGCTCAGATTGTCTATTCCAACAAAGAAGTATATGACTGTGAGACCATTCTCAAGATAGATCCCCCTACACTTTCAGAAATTGAGTTGATGAAGCCGGGTCAATTGCTGATTTCGGCATTGCAAATCAATCAAATGGATTCTGTGCTCCTCCGTAAATTGATGGAAAAGAAGATCAATGCCATGGCCTATGAATATCTGGAAGACGACGGCGGCACGCGCCCCATTATTCGTGCCATGAGTGAAATCGCGGGAACAGCCAGTATTCTTATTGCGGCAGAATACCTCAATAATACCCATGTCGGAAAAGGTGAGCTATTGGGTGGTTTTGCAGGTGTTCCGCCCACACAAGTCGTGGTTATCGGGGCAGGTGCCGTGGGAGAATTTGCCACCAAGGCAGCGCTGGGATTGGGTGCGAATGTCAAGGTATTCGATAACAACATGTATCGCTTGCGTCGCATTCAGAAATCATTCGGATTCCATTTGTATACATCCACCATACAACCTCAGGTGATCAAAAATGCGGTGGCCAGTGCAGATGTTGTGATCGGTGCATTGTCTGGCAATACCGCGAGAAGTCCCATCGT
>JALQWO010000178.1 GCA_023258655.1 Bacteroidia bacterium | reverse complement strand
TCTTCGTGGCGCAAGCGCCTGAGGCTGCGGCCTTCGGCCGCAGCCTCAAAGTTCAGCATTCGTTTTCGGGGAGTCTGCGCGACATACAACGCAAGTTGAAAGAAATACTCCCACCCGCAAAAAACAAAAAATCCCTACCCCAACTCAACGTCACGGCCCGCAATTGCGGTATGACAACCGATGCGGTGAAAAAAGTACTGCAGGTGAGCGACGGGGGATCTCAGTATTTGTTTATTGCCAAGAACAACCAGGAATTCATCGCTTGGCTGGGAGAAATCGTACGGTAAATCAGGGGAATTACTTGCTGTTTACGCGAGAAGTATACTCCTCCAAGGCCGCCAACATGCTGGGGATTCCAGGCGCTGGGGCTGCAATGTCCAATATCAGATTGTGTTCAGCGATGGCCTGCTGTGTGCTGCTACCAAATCCCGCGATGCGCGTGTTGTTCTGCACGAAATCAGGGAAGTTATCGTACAAACTCTTGATATCCGCCGGCGAAAAGAACACCAAAATATCGTAAAACACATCGGCCAAATCACTCAAATCACTGCTCACCGTGTTGTAGATGATGCACTCCGAAAAATCATAACCCAACTTGGCAAAATAATCTGGGATGCTGGGCTTGCGGATATCCGAACAAGGGAACAAGAACTTCTCCCCGCTGTGGTTTTTGTTAAACAACGTGAGAAAATCCGCCTCGGTGCCTTTGCCGAAAAACATTTTGCGTTTGCGGGGCACGATGTATTTCTGTACGTAATTTGAAACGCCTTCGTTGATGGAGAAATACTTGGTATCGGCGGGCATCTCAATCTTCATTTCATTGGCCAACGAGAAGAAATAATCTACGGCGTTGCGCGAATTGAAAATGATGGCCGTGTAGTCCAAAAAGTTGATTTTCTGCTTGCGAATATCCCTCGGCGCCATGGGCTCGATGTGGATGAACGAACGAAAATCCATCTTCAACTTGTACTTTTTCACAAAGTCTTCATAGACGTTCTTTCCCGCCTCCGGTGGGGGCTGGGTAATCAAAATACTTTTTACTTTGAGTTCGCGTTCTGGTGAAGACATGTTACTTATGATCTGGATAATATGGCAAACAATACCGAGTAAGGCAGTATTTCCAAAGTGCAAAAATACAAAAATGCGAGAAAAGTCAACTGCCTATCTTGGAATAAACCCACAAAGGCATAAATGCTACGTATCACCACCCACAGTACCAACAAGAATGATATCCAATGAGATAGATTCACTCCTTGGTACTTGTACCCGTTGTAATAGAATACCAAGAAAAGGGGAAAGTAAATCAACGACAACAGAAAATTCACGTTGTATTGACGTTGGGTCTGTCTGCGCACCAGCTCTTCGATGTTCACACTGTTGGCAAACAAAAACTGAATTGTCTGCTGCAACATCACCGCGCCCAACACGGCCAAATACAAGAACACAAACACGAAAAAACTGTTCAACTGCAGGTATCCGCCAAAAATCAAATTCAGCAAAATGCCCGCGGCAAACACAGCCTGGGTAATCACAAACACCACCCCAGAACCCCCACCAAACTGGGTAATCGTGCGGTCGTTCATCAATTCGTTGTAGTAGTAAGGATTCAAAACACCCCGAATGCGCAATTCAAATTGCTTGGGAAAGGCCGCCCGGTAATACATAAACACCAACAACAAGCACATCCCCAGTCCGAAATACCAAAACTTACCCTGCCCGCGGCGATAATACGTTGGATTTTTGTACGGATCATAAGGGTCGCGGTAGTTGTACGACACCTTCTTGCCGTGATTCACCGCCGATAGGGTGGCCACGATTGAATCCATGTCACCCCGTTTCAATGAATCGGCAAAATGCACACCTTTGGTAAATTTCACCATGGCCAGGGAATCTGGTCGCGCCCCCAAACTGTCGGGTTCGAAAATGAATCCGTTGATCGGACGTTTCAAACGCTCTCGATACGCTTTTTGTGCCGCTTTTCTGGCTTTCTCGCGTTCTTTGGTTTCGTCTTCTGCCGCATCGGCGAACAAACTACCCGCCAACAACAGCAACACCAACACCATTCCCAAGCGTCGGAAAAAAAATGCGGTTGAAGAGCCTGACAGCATGGGGCAAAAATACAGCAAATGGCTGACCTTTGCTTCGTGCTGGGCTTGTATATCCATATCCCGTTTTGTAGGCAGGCTTGTCATTACTGCAATTTCCATTTCAGCACCCAGTTGAAGCACAGCGATGCGATGTCTTTGGCCATTGTAAAGGAGATTGATGGCGTGCACCACATCCACCCTTCCCTGTTTGCGGATGGCGCAACACGACTTCCCATTCACACCCTTTATTTCGGCGGGGGCAGTCCCTCTGTGCTTCACCCCCAAGAACTTCAACGCATATTTGACGCCATTCGTCGCAATTTTGACGTGAGCACGCTCACCGAAACCACGCTAGAGGCCAACCCGGAGGATTTGTCGGACCAGAACCTCCAACGCTGGAAATCGATGGGTATCAATCGCTTGAGCATCGGTATACAGAGTTTAGACGATGGAGAATTGCAGTGGATGAACCGAGCCCACAGCAGCGAGCAATCGCGAGCGGCTGTGGCGAGGGCGGCCGCCCAGGGCTTTCACGATGTGAGCATCGACCTCATCTATGGCTCTGAGAAAAAAAGTCTCTCCCAGTGGAAAGAGGAACTCGCCTGGGCGGCGCAATGCGGGGCCACCCACCTGAGTTGCTATGCCCTGACCGTGGAGGAAAAAACAACGTTCGGACATCAAGCGAAAAAAGGGTTGATGGTGGCCCCGCCCGACGAACATGCCGAGGACCAATTTTCATACCTGACCGAATGGGCCCGTGCCCACGGATGGGAACATTATGAAATCAGCAATTTGTGTTTGCCCGGACATCGCGCCCAGCACAACAGCCACTACTGGCAAGGACATCCATACATCGGCATCGGTCCAAGTGCCCACTCGTTCAACGGAAAAACGAGGCAGTGGAACATCGCCCAGAATCACTTGTACATGGAAAAAATATCGGCCGGAGAACCCGCTTTTGAGGCGGAAATTTTGAGTCGTGCCGACCAAACCAACGAATTGTTGCTTACCGGACTGCGACTGACTGAGGGCGTATCAATTCAAGCGCTAGAAGACCGCTGGCCAGGCTACGTTGCGCATAAACAGACAGACATCCAAC
>JALQWO010000177.1 GCA_023258655.1 Bacteroidia bacterium | reverse complement strand
AGGATACACTTTGGGTCATAACCACGGAGCAGATTTATCCATTCAACAACAAACCGAATATTCTATTGATTGTGGAGCACAATCGTCCAAAAGATGCCTACATCCAACTTTCTCTGACAAGCACAGGGGAGGTACATGCTTGGAATTCAGGACAAGCGTATCGCTGGACCTCGGGTCATTTCTATGCAGGACACAAGAATGCTACATTCAGCAACAAACACAAGGCAGGTATTGCAGAGGGTTCAGTGGGTGAAAACGGTGGATCTGGGACTCACACATTAACGGCAGGCGCATACATCAATCGCAATCAATGGTTCAATTACAAAGGGGAGTATTTCAATCAGCCTTGGCATACGGTGGGTGACATTGCGGGTTTCAGTAGTCGCGGACCCATGCCCAAATCATCGGACTTTCCCAATGGCAGAATCAAGCCCGATGTGATAGCACCCGGACAAATGATTGCATCGGCATTGCATCGCCGACAGGTTCCAGGATGGTTGAACAATGAAATTGTGTACAAAACCACATTCAGGGGGCAAGACGTATACTGGGCCATGTTCTCTGGTACTTCCATGGCTTCGCCCCACGTTGCAGGTATCGTTGCGCTGTATTTGCAAGCCAATGAATGGTTGACACCCGCGGAAATACGCAACCTATGGCGAATAACCGCTCGCAAAGATCAGTATACAACCAACGATTCCAATGGCAACAGTGGCTATGGCAAAATCGATGCGTATGCAACATTGAAAATCATTGACCAATATGCCAATTTGCCGAACCATGGAGCATTCCAGCAAGGATGGGTTCACTGGATGAATGCGGTAGATCAACTCTCTGTAAATAACTACCGTCAGCCCAATCTCAAATCGGATGTTTTGGTTTATAATGCTTTGGGACAACTCATTGCACAAGGCAAAACAGGGGAGGGCCAGGCGATTTCGTTAGCCCATGTGCCCAGCGGGATTTATCATTGCCAGGTAGTGGATGGAAATCACGTCCAAATGAGATTCTCTTTTGCAAAGTGAGGCAAACAAGATTCCGGCCACGTTTTTGTCATGGTCTTCGAGTACCAAGGGGTTCGCCTTGTTTTCTTTATCGCCAAAGTGCAATTAAGAATTTTTCGACTTCAAATAATCCAAATACGGCAATACATATCTGTCTTTTTTCTGCGGGTAGATATCGTTGATGGTAACCATGATGCCCGTTTCCTCTACATTGCCAAAATGATCGTTGATACAAGTGCCGAAAGTCCTCATGGTGGGACTAAGGTTCATGTAATTGTTGAATAATGGGGGGATGTTCTCCCCGAGTTCTCTGACACGCGTATTTAAAAGTTTGTGGCCATCCTTGTATTCCAATCCCTGTAATTCACGGAGGAATTCTGTGCAATCATACTCCAACCTGATGGGATTTTCGATGGTGACAAGATTTTCAGGATCGGGAAAATAATACTGCATGAAACGTAAAATCGTGTCACGCGCCTCCCGGTTAAAATCTGTGTACATCGTAATCTTCCCAAAGAAATACTTCATTTCAGGATACATCGCCACCAATGCACCTAAGCCATCCCACAAATTATCCAGAGAGAAAAGTCCCTTGCGACTGCCTGCACTGGGTTGAAAATCGGGCTGTACGAAACTTCTCCCCAGTTCAATGGCGTATGGGAAGTAGGCTGTTTTTAGCTTTTCCGAATAGGTGAAAATTTCTGATGTCGATAGATGGAAAACCCCATTTGGGTCTTGCGTCTCTTTGCATAAAACAATTCGATACCCACCAACAATCGCTTTTTCAACGGGGTCCCAAACGATCAGCTGGCTATAGGCATAAGGGCCGTTGTCGAATTCGTCTATATCAATGGATTTTCCTGTTCCACCACCCGCTGCCCGAAAGGTTACTTCTCTCAATCTACCCACCTCTTTCATGAGATTGGGTTTGTCATCTCCTTTAAAAATATATATCTCGTTGGATGCGTTATTTGTTGGCCTCACAAAGATATCCGGGGTGAGTTCAGCCAATAAAATCGACGGATCAACAGGGTCAATAATATGATCACTCATGGCTTGTTCGGTCATGTGGTAAAGTTAATAAAAATCGCGAAAAACCCTAAAAAGTTGGCAGGGTGAAATGCGCATCGGGATTGCTTTGTAGTTGGTATACAAAGTCTTTCATCTGTTGCGCTCCTTCAAATGTTCGCTTTTTATCAAAAATATCAGCATTAATAGGAAGACCAAAAGTCAAGGTCAATGTTTTTCCCTTTTGTAAAAACAATTCATCCGCCAGGGTCATCATTTCTATATTGAATTTGATCCTGAGGAACTTACGCCAATTGGCGAGGCGATAAAATCGCGGGGAGTTCGCTCCATCTACATGAACAGGAACAATTGTATAATTGTATTGAATGGCTTTGGTGAGAAAGCTCTTCTGCCAGTCCAAGTCCACAATTCTACCATTGATTTTTCGAGAACACATACCCGAGGGGAACACAATCATTGCCTCTCGTTTTGCATAGGCTTGATCAACACGAAGCATGGATTCTTTGGCTGATTTTCCCAGCTTGTTTACGGGAATGAAATAACCTTGAAATTGAGGAATAACGGCCAATACATCGTTCGCGATGATGTGAAGATCTTGGCGTATTTTGCCCACCTCGGAAAACAAACTCAAGGCATCTAGTCCAGCCATGGGATGATTGGCCACGAAGACAACGGCGCCATCCCTTGGGATCCTTTCAGGGTGCACTGTGTTTACCGTACATCCCATTTCTTCTATGGCCTTCAATGCGAATTCCCTGCCATCGAGACCATGATAGGTCTTCAAAACATGATTGAGTTCTTCTTGGTGAACAAAACGTTCAAACCAACGCAACAAGAATTCTGGAATCCAACGCAACAAATTGGCATTTTTTGAGGCGATTACCTCCCGAACACTTACTTGGAGCGGCTGGTTTTGCATGATTTATCCCAGTATGGCCGCCTTGGTGGCATCAAGAATTGCGAAAGAAGCAGCTGAGTCTGTTGATTCGGAATAAACACGAAGCACCGGCTCGGTACCGCTGGGTCGAATCATCACCCAAGAACCATTGCTGAGTCTAAATTTGTACCCATCAATGTCCTCTACGCCCACAACTTGGTAGTCGCCAAATTGGGTATAACTGCGTGATTTGCATTTCGCAATTATGCTTTCTTTTAATTCATT
>JALQWO010000176.1 GCA_023258655.1 Bacteroidia bacterium | reverse complement strand
ATTTGGATTTGTACATCAAGTTCAAATTGAAGGTGAAAGATGCCAAGGATGCTGGTTTGGATACCGCCACAGCTTACGTGCAAGAATTGCAAATGTATCGCGATCAGTTGGCGCGCAATTATTTGTATGACCGTTCGGTAACTGACGCTTTGGTGAAAGAGGCTTACGATCGTTTGCAAAGTGAGGTGAAAGTATCGCACATTTTGATTTTGTGCTCGCCCGATGCTTCGGATGCGGATCAAAAAAAGGCGTTGGAGAAAATCGAGAACATTCATCGCATGTTGATGCGCAATCCTTCCGCCATCAATTTTGGGGATATCGCAAGAACGGAATCCGAAGATGTAGGCACCAAAAGTGCCGGTGGAGATTTGGGTTGGATGACCGCGTTGCAGGTAGTTTACGAATTTGAAAACCAGGCCTACAATACACCGGTGGGTGGTATTTCCCCTGTTTTCAAAACAGAGTTTGGGTATCACATTTTGATGGTGAACGACAAAAGACCCAATCGTGGCGATATCAAAGTGAACCACATTTTGGTTCGAGTGATGAACAAGGATGAGAGTTCGGATACTGAGGCGCGCAAGAAAATCGATGAAATCGCATTGAACATCAACAGTGGCAAAGAGACCTTCGAAAACATGGCGCGCACCTACAGTGAAGACTATAACAGTCGCTACAATGGCGGTGCCATGGATTATATCAACGTAACCCAGTTTGTGGGTGATATTGACCGTCAGTATTGGGCAGATCAAGCATTTTCACTGAAGAAAGACGGTGACATTACTGCCCCTTTCCGCACCAATTATGGATGGCATCTTTTGCAACGCGTGAATGTGCGTCCGTTGCGTTCTTTCGAGGACAAAGAGATGCGTTCGATTATCAAAATGGATGTTCAGAAGAACCAGCGCTCTCAAATTTCTGTTGATTCCTTGGTTGTGAAAATCAAAAAGGAAAATGATTTCAGGTTGAATAACACTGCAGTGGATGCCGTGATTGGATACTTGGACAGCAATTTCATGAAAGGAAAGTTCGACGAGGCAAGTATGCCCGAGATGCACAAAGTAACCAAGATGGAAGGCAAGAAAAAGGTTACTACGGAATTCAATCTCCGCAAAATGGAGGTGTTCAAGTTGGGTGAGGACGTCTACTCTGTGGCTGACTTATTCACGCAGTTCACTTACAATAACAAACCCATCGTAGGCACCAAAAAAGAGGGTGTTACGCGCATTCTTAATGAGTGGATTGACAAAACTTGTGTAGAATATCAAAACGACCACCTGGAAGAGAAATCGGAAGAGTTTAGAGACATCTATCAGGAATACAAAGAGGGCATTTTGATGTTTAACCGTATGCAGCAGTTGGTTTGGGATCGCGCGAACAATGATACAGCGGGTTTGAAAGCGTATTTTGCGCAACACCAAAGCGAGTACAACTGGAATAACCGCTTTGATGTAGGGGTGTATTTTTGTAATGATGCGAAGATGATGAAAACTGTGGCTAAGCAGGTGAAAAAGGGTATTTCCGCCGATAGTTTGCGTCGTGAACACACCAAAAAGAACATTTTGGATTTCAGCTATCGCACAGGAAAATTTGAACGAAGTGATTCTTTCTTGTTCTCTCCCTCTCCTATTTTGGGAATGTTGTTTGCTGATTTATCATCGGCCAAACCCAAATACAATAAGCCAGGTATATATCAAGTGGGGCAGGTTGGCGATGACTTTGTGGTGGTGAAAGTGAATGCATTTTTGCCAGCGGGACCTAAAACACTGGATGAAACACGTGGACCCGTTGCATCGAAATACCAAGAGCAGTTGGAAAAAGAATGGATTGAATCCTTGAAAAATCGCTATTCCGTAACTGTATCTGAATCAACAGTAGAAGCCATCGAAAGAAAACTGGTCAATAAGAAATAAGGTGTTGAATTTGCAGAAAATGCGAGGTTTCGTTGGTTTGTTTTTCATCTTGGTTTGTGGTGTTTTAGAGGCACAAATCAAGCAGAGCGGACCTTATTTGCCTCCGCAATACGTGGATGGTGTAGTTGCCGTAGTAGGTAGTAAAATCATCCTGCAAAGTGATTTTGAGACCGAGAAAATGCAGATGACCAAAGGGGCGTCATTGAAGGATTCCCAGGTATCGCATTGCAAGTTGTTGGAAGACATGATTATTCAAAAGCTGCTATTGAATCAGGCAGAATTGGATAGTTTGGTGGTTCCAGAAGATCAATTGGAAAGTGAGATCGACAATCGACTTCGTTACTACCAGAGGCAGGCGGGTAGCATGGCTGAGTTGGAAAAATATCTGGGCAAAACGGTGAATGAGTTCAAAGACGATATCCGTCCGAAAATGAAAGAACAGTTGTTGGCCAAGCAGATGTTTGGAGAGATCACGAAGAACATCCGTATTTCTCCTCAGGAGGTGAAGTCCTACTACGACTCTATACCCCAGGACAGTTTACCCATAGTGCCCACGGAAGTAGAGGTGGGTCAGTTGATGATTGAGCCGCAGATTACCCAGGAAGCCAAGGATTTTGCCAAGATGCAGCTCGAGGACATTCGGGCCCGGGTGATGCGTGGTGAGAGTTTTGAAAAATTGGCAAGGGCCTATAGTATGGACCCTGGTTCAAAGAGTCAAGGAGGTTTGTTGCCTGAGTTTGGACGAGGAGACATGGTGCCTGCATTTGAAAGAATGGCATTTCGGTTGAAACCGGATAGTGTTAGCCCCATATTTGAGAGTGATTTTGGCTTTCACATCATGAAATTGGTCAAGCGTCGGGGAGAGCGTGTCATTGCTTTGCATATTTTGATACGAGCGGAAAACACAACCGATGACTATAAAATTGCCAGTATGCGGGTAGACAGTGTTTATCAACTGTTGCAATCGGGCAAACTCAGTTGGTGTGACGCGGTGAAAAAGTATGCCACTGAGGATAAATATAACCGTGATGCCAAAGGGAACTGTGGGTTTATTTTGGACCCCATGACTGGAATGCAAAAGACCACATTCGAATACCTCCCCAGTGATGTAAAAAAAGTGGTGGACAACCTCAAGACTGGGGAATTTAGCCAACCCACGATCGTCACAACCCAGGATGGGAGATCGGTGTATCGAATCATTTATTTACAGTCTTTTGTGGCACCTCACCAAGCCAATTTGATTCAAGATTACAGCCGCATCCAGATGGAGGCAGAGAATAACAAAA
>JALQWO010000175.1 GCA_023258655.1 Bacteroidia bacterium | reverse complement strand
ACTTTTACTTCTTTGGCATCTTTGATGCCCGAAATGATATAACCCACATCGCCCGCGCAGACTTCGTTGCGCGGACTCAAATCCAATTTCAAAATGCCCACTTCATCGGCAAAATATTCGCTGCCGCCATTCATGAATTTTACGTGTTGGCCTTTTTTGATTTTGCCATCCATCACGCGGTAGTAAGCAATGATTCCGCGGAATGAGTTGAACACAGAGTCGAAAATCAACGCCTTCAATGGGGCATTGATGTCGCCCTTCGGTGCAGGAACACGGGCCACAATGGCTTTCAAAATGTCGTGAACGCCCTGACCTGTCTTTCCACTCGCCGGAATGATGCTGTCTCTGTCACAACCAATCAAATCCACGATTTCATCTTTTACCTCTTCAGGCATCGCACCGGGCAAATCAATTTTATTCAACACCGGAATGATTTCCAAATCGTGCTCCAGGGCCATGAACAAGTTGCTAATGGTTTGGGCTTCGATTCCTTGAGAGGCATCCACAATCAACAAAGCCCCTTCACAAGCCGCAATGCTTCGACTTACCTCGTAGCTGAAATCTACGTGACCTGGGGTGTCGATCAAATTCAAAATGTACTTCTGCCCATCCAATTCGTAATTCATCTGGATGGCGTGGCTTTTGATCGTGATGCCGCGCTCGCGCTCAATGTCCATGTCGTCTAGCACCTGAGCCTGTAAGTCGCGCTTACTCACTGTGTTGGTGTATTCGAGCAATCGGTCGGCCAGGGTGCTTTTTCCATGGTCGATGTGGGCAATGATACAGAAATTACGAATGTTTTGCATGAAGCGTGTAAAAAGAACTACAAATATAACCCTTCGCGGGCAAGGTTTTGTTTGAAATTCTTGATAGACTTTCTACTGTTGCGGTCCCGTTTTACTGCCTGTTTTGCTGCCAGTTTTGTTGCCCGTTTTGCGGCCACTGTAGCGGTCCCCTTTTGCGGTCCTCTTTGTTGCACCCTGTTGGGTTAGGCTTTGAGTTGTTCTACGATGGCGAAGACGGCCGGACAAATTTCGAGGTTGTGATGTGCCAAGGCCAAGTGGGTATGCATCTTGCGGTGGTTTGTGTGGGGGAATTCCCGACAGGCTTTCGGTCGGTCTTCGTAGACAGAACAAGCGTTGTCCTCACCCAAGAACGGACAAGGGGTTTGTTGCAAGCAGTACAGCCCGTCTGTGTCGATGGTGAGGTATTGCTGTACAAAATCACCGGGTTTCATTTTCAATCGCGATGACAACCGTTCGATGTCTTTTTCAAACAGCATGGGCGACGTGGTTTTACAGCAGTTTCCACAGCTCAGGCAGTCTATTTTACCAAACGCTTGGTTGTGCAGTTTTTCGAATTGCTCGTCGAGGTCGCGCGGGGGCTTTTGTTTCAACTTTTTCAACGTGGCCCGCATGGCTTTTCCCTGTTGATGCACTTTTTTACGCAGTGAGTCAACCGCCGGAATTTCCATGGGTTTGCTCTCTGGTTTGGGGTGTTTGAAGGGATTGCTCAAAGGGATTGGGTATTGATTTTGGGCGATGATGTTGAATCAAACATTGTATTTGTTCAGCAATTTGATCATGACTTCCATGTCTTTGGCATAGGGGGCCTCAAAACAAAGCGGGGTGCCATCTAGGTCTTGGAGCGACAGGGTTTTGGCATGAAGGGCAAATCGCTGAATCAGGGGGGAATCTGTTCCGTGCAGTTTTCGTTTTACCCAGGAGAGCATGGGTACTTCGCTACCGTACAGGGTATCGGCTGCGATACAGGCGTTTTGCGATTGCAGGTGAACGCGAATTTGGTGTAATCGGCCTGTTTTGGGTTCACATTCCATCAGGGTGAAATGTCTGAAGACTTGCAGCGATTTAAAGCGGGTTTGGGCGGGTTTGCCGTTTTTGCGGTCGATTTTGATTTTGCCCACTTGTTCTGCCAGGATGGGAAGGTCGATCCACAAATCTTGAAAGTGCAACTGTCCATTGACCACGGCGTGGTAAATTTTCTGCACTTTGCGGTGTTCAAATTGCATGGAGAAGTGTCTGTAGGCCTCAGGATTTTTGGCAATCAGCAATACGCCGGAGGTTTCACGGTCGATGCGATGACAAAGGATCGCATCCGGCCATTGGTTTTTGGCCCATTCTTGTACCGAGATGGCGGTAAACTTACCCCGTTCTGGGAGAGAGGGGACGTAAGGAGGTTTGTTGATGGCTACCCAATTGTCTGTTTGCTGCAAAATTTGAATTTTGCCTATGTGGGGCCCGCGCTTGCGCGGGTCCGCTACGGGTTCATCGTCGTCGATAATCTCAATATCGTCTAGGTTGATCATCTGTGCGCGATCGTGGGATTAGTTGGATTTTAAGCTTAGGCGGATGCGCGACAGTACATTCTTGGTCTGCTGTGGAAAATCTCCGTCCATCATCCAATTGTAGTAGCCGGGCTCGTTGAGCAATACGTCTTTTACGGTTCTACCCTTGTGTTTTCCGAAATTGAAAATCACCTCACCTTTGTCGTTGAATACCAATCTACCGGCCAAATCAGCCAACAGGTCTTGTCCTGTGAGTTTGTGGAGCCCTTCGATTTCTTGGGGCAAGTCTGCATACTTCTGCATTTGTGCCCGGATGATTTCCCAGGTAGCAATGGTATCGGCTTCGGCACTGTGGGCGTTTTCCAGGTCGCGACTGCAGTAAAATTTATAGGCTGCGCTCAGGGTGCGGGGCTCTTTCATGTGGTAGATGCGTTGAGCATCAATGAATTTGCAAGCACGAACATCAAACTCGATGCCCGCGCGAAAAAATTCTTCCACCAACATGGGAAAGTCGAATTTGTTGGAGTTAAAACCCCCAAAATCGCAATCACGGAGATAAGCATGCAACTCGGCAGCCATCATTTTGAATGAAGGTTTGTCGGCCACATCCGCATTGGAAATGCCGTGAACGGCCGTAGCACCCGCTGGAATGGGAATGCCTGGGTTGATTCGGTAAGTGCGAATTTCTTCTCGCATGTCCGGGAATACCTTCAGCAGGAAAATTTCAACGATTCGGTCATGGGTGACACTTACACCGGTGGTTTCCAAATCAAAAACGACCAAAGGCCTGCGCAAATTCAACATATCCTTCAAAATTCGGTGCGATGTAGGGGCTTTCCAAATTTGCCCATTCAATTAAACGGATAAATATCAACATCGGGTATCTTTGTGGTATGCGATTCGACATTATTTC
>JALQWO010000174.1 GCA_023258655.1 Bacteroidia bacterium | reverse complement strand
AAAACCAACATGTTGAAAATAAACAAGTTGAGGTAGGCAAAAAACTTATAAAACCCACTGTCTTCATGCATGTAAGCAATCGAATACAAGTGAATCAACGTTCCAATACCGGTAATAATCAATGTCATCACCGCAGACAGTCTATCAAACTGAAATGCAAAATCTACGTGAAAACCACCCACGTGTAAGAAGGTAAACAACTTGGTGTAAATGCGCTCTGGCATTGTGGTGTCGCCCGTTAAGTCCATCACACTCATCAGCGCAATCACAAATGAACCCAATACCGCAGCGGTACCCAACCAACCCGAGATGGCCTTGGGAAGGAATTTGCCAAATATCCCGTTGACTACAAAGCCAATGAGCGGGAGAAATATCATCAATGTCAACATACCTTACCCTTTCAATTGATCCAAGAAACTCACATCGGTTTTCCGTGTATTTCTATACACCAAAACCAAAATCGCCAAACCTACAGCCGCTTCCGCCGCCGCCACTACCATGATGAAAAAGACGAAAATCTGTCCGTCCGCATCGCCCATGTACGTGGAAAACGCAGTAAACAATAAGTTCACTGCATTCAGCATCAACTCAATACACATCAACAAAATGATGGCATTGCGTCTAAAAAGCACACCAAACAACCCGATGCAAAACAACACCGTGCTCAAATAAATATAGTGGCTGATTTCCACCTGATTGAAAATATTCAAAATGCTCATCCGTTCGAATCTTCTTTTGAGATCAAGGCCTCTCCTGCCTTTTCTCTTTTACCCAACAACACAGCTCCTACCATGGCTGCCAAAAACAGAATGCCCGTGAGTTCGAAAGGAACCACAAAACGGGTAAACAATACCTTACCGAGTGCCTTAACCAACCCAATTCCTTCCACGGGATTTTTGGCCACTGCCTCACCACTCACTTGGAAAGCAGCGGTGATAATCAACAACAGCGATCCCGCTGAAATGGCCGCAGCAATGCCCCACCAGTTTGACTTCACCGGCTCAGATTCCTTGCTCAAATTCAACAACATCAACACAAACAAGAACAAAACCATGATCGCCCCGGCATACACAATCAAATTTACCACAGCCAAAAACTGCGCATTCAACAACACGTAGTGCGCAGAAATGGTGAAAAAGGTAAAAATCAATGCCAACACACTGTGAACCGGATTTTTGCTGGTCACAACGTACAACGCCGACAATATGGTTAAAAACGAAAGTACCAAAAATGGTATGGGTAAATTCTGAAGCATCTTATGATTGTTTAGACCAAACTTGTCGTTTAGAAATATCTACACGGGCATCAACGGGCTCCACGAGCTTGTCTTTGCCATAAATAAAATCCTCTCTACCGAATTCCGCATCCACGATACGGTCGGTCAGAAATATGGCTTGCTTTGGACAGGCCTCTTCACACAAACCACAGAAAATGCATCGCAACATGTTGATTTCATAGGTGGCCGCATATTTCTCTTCACGATACAAATGCTCTTCGCCTTTTTCACGCTCCGCAGCCACCATGGTGATGGCTTCGGCCGGACAGGCAACGGCACACAAACCACAAGCCGTGCAACGCTCTTTTCCTTGCTCATCGCGCTTCAACACATGCTGCCCGCGGTATACTTCAGCCCTCGGACGGACTTGCTCTGGATACTGAGACGTGGCGGGTTTCTTGAAGAAGTGCTTCAACGTAATCCACATTCCACCCAATATGGCTGGCAAATAAATCTGCTCAGCGAAGGTCATTTTTTTGTCCACGACCTGGCGTGAACGGTTGGTCAACTTTTCCATTTTCGCAGTATTACCCTTGAAGATGTTTACCTTTTACTTTGTATTTCTTGCGCAACAAACCGGGCTTTTTCATTTTGCGGATGCTGTTCATGTTGATGTCCGATACGATGGTTTCGCCGTCTGACAACTTCACAGTTAAAGTAGGATCTTCAATTTTACTGTAAGATACTTCCCACTTACCGTTGCCTATCTTTTTGCATGGAATGATCGCCATCGTGCTTTGAGAAATCACAAACATCTCTTCTGCTCTTTTGGTTTTATCCAAGATGATGGCTTTTTTAGACTTCCCAGCGGGGCCACAGATATAGTAGGAACCATTGCACGTCAATGGGAAAGAGCATTTCATCTGCTCTTTTCCTTTGGCGATGCCCAATTTCTTGGTTTTGTCGGGTTTGATGTTCGTCTCACCGTCGCGTGTGTAGACTTGTAACTTGGCTTTTTTATAAATGGCAGCATCCATGGCGATGGTCATCGTCACGGGCACCGCAGCGCAAGTATCGCCAGGCATGCGCACTTCGTAAGCACCCGCCCAATTCAAGCCTTCGCTCTTGGCCGTAGTCAATGGCGTACCGCTGCTGATCAACTCTTCGATGGATGTGTTCTTTTTGATTTTGATGCAGTTGTTTGCACCGCGGGGACACATTTTCTTGAAATCACAGACTTTCATCGTCATGCCAACACCATTCACATAAATGGTGGTGTCTGCAGTACAAGTGTCTTTGTATACAGGTTTTGGCTTGGGTTTCTCCACGGGCTTAGGCTTTTCCAAAATCGTGATTTCAACACGACGATTTTTGGCCTTTTTCTCTTCCGAGGTTTCCTCTTTTTCACGGGGCTTGGCGCGACCGAAATACTGACGGTTCATCCAATCCGCTTCGATGTCGTTGTCCACCAAATACTGATAAACTCCATCCACACGGGCTTGAGACAACTTCAAGTTCAATTCGTCGTTTCCTGATGAATCTGTATGTCCTGTTAAAATCAAACGATACTCATCTTTGCTATCCAATGTATCGAGCAATCGCTTCAACTTGATCAGTTCCGCTGGCTTAATCACTGATTTATTGGTTTCAAAATAGATCTGTACGGCCGGAGAAATTTCTTTTTGTTCGTTAACCGCAGGTTTTTTGGGCTTTGGCGCTGCTGTTTGAGCAAACGACTGAACCGCAATCATCCCCAAAAGGAGCATCGATACTAGTCTAAACTGTTTCATTTCGAATTTGGATGCGAAAATAAGCGATTTCAATGATGTTCATACACACAGAATCCACAAAACAATCCCACTTTTGAAATAAGCCATATATTTGAAAAACATGAAGCGTACATTGCATGTGCTTGCAGGGGTTTTCTTTGGACTTCTCAGCACAAATTTGCGGGGGCAAATCGCCAAAACACAAGTAGTTCAAGTAGCCGCTACCGTCAACAACGATGGAACCGTTACGTTGAAATGGCCCAACGACAATTACA
>JALQWO010000173.1 GCA_023258655.1 Bacteroidia bacterium | reverse complement strand
TGATCTTGGCTTTGGCCAGAGACCCGTCGTAAGTGGGTTTGCTTACATTGCCATCGACATTATCCCCACGATCATAAACCGAAATGGTGTCCGCGGCTCTATTTTCCATCACTCCGCGATTTTTTGGTTCAGCCGTTGCGGAACTCATTTTCTTGTTGGGGAGCGTGTTGCCCGCGATCACAATGGGCGTGAGCGTCAGTTTACCCATGAAAATATTGGCCGGTATATCGTTGTTGGGATTGGCGTCGTTTGTTTTGTATTCCAAGTCGCTATCCTCCGATTTTACTCTTTGATTCGTCTTGCTCGACTCCAAGGGTATTTGACTATTGTTTTCGTCTTGTTCCCCAATGCTACTGAAGTCGTCTTCTAAGGGCGGGTTTTCAGCCTCGGTTTGCGCAATGGCGGGTTGCAAGCCAGAATTTTGTTCTTCCGTCGATGCAATGGCAGCGGAATCGGCTGATATCTGCGCGGATGGCTCTTCGTTTTTGGCCATCGTTTTCGATTCCATGGTCCGAGAAGCACTTTTGTAATTGATAACCAGGCCAACGAGTAACACGACCAAAGTAGCGGCGATGGACCACCACAATCCTGAGCGAGTGGTTTCATTTTGTTCTTCTTCGGTGATGCGGTTGGCGATAAAATCTTTGAGTTCGGCAGCCCCTTCTTTGCGAATGCCTTCAATCATAAACTGCTGAAAGCGAATGTGTTCCCACAGCGATGTATCTTGCTGGGCCTCTCGCTCAAAGGCGATTCGGTCTGATTCGCTCAGTTCCCCATTCAGGTAGGCTTCGATTCTTGGGTCGTTGATTTCCATGGATTAGGGTTTGTTCAGGTAAAAGTCTGAGGCGCTGTATTTCTGTTTGATGATGGTCTCCAGTCCTTTCAGGCATTGGTGTTTCTTGGCTTTGGCCACGGAGGCGCTTGATAATCCGTTGGCTTTGGCGATGGTATGCATATCAAACCCATCGAAATAAAACATCATCAAAATGTTTCTGCATTTGTCTTGCAGCAAATCGAGGGCTTTTTGAACGATGCTGTAGTCCATCTGCTGCGCGGGATCTACGGTATCAGCCACCTCTTTGCCAGTAATGAAATCTTCACCCTTGGTGCGCTTGCGTTTGTCGAGCTGTTTTAACCACAAATTTTTGGCGATCGCAAACAAGTAGGTGGTCAGTTTGGCAGTCAGTTCAAATTGGGGTTTCCGCACATTCTGCCACAATGCCACCAGCGTATCTTGCAGTAGATCTTGGGCATCCTCTTCGTTGCCCGAATGTTGGAGTACGTGGTTGGCGATCATTCCTTCGTGTGCTTTGTACAGTTCGATCAACACTTCCCGGTCTCCTTCGCGGATGCGGTCAATGATCTTGCGGTCTGACAGGGAGGCTTTGTACATTGCACGGGCGCTTAATACGCGTTTATCGAAAAAGGTAAACGCTTGGTCTTACAAATTAAAGAAACTCGGTTGGTTCTGCGTTAAAATTCGGTACAAATTTTGATTCTAGCACGCACATGAAACAGTTATTAGACAAACACAAAATTTTGACCCTCGTATTGGCCGGTGTTGCCGGTGGCGTTGCCAGTTTGGGTGGTTACATGGTTGTGGCCTCTAATCAAGCCACTTCCATTGAAGCCAAGCAAAATGCTTCTGGACAGTTGGCCCGATACGCCAGTTTGAACAGCAATCCCGCGTTCGATTTTACGGGCGTGAGTGAAATTGCCAATCCTGCCGTGGTGCACATTAAATCTACAATTACCGGCAGTGGCATGGGCGATGGTTCTCGACAGCAGCAGATGCCCATGGATCCATTTGAATTCTTCCGTGGCGGTCCGGGCATGGAGTTTCAGCAGCAAGGTCCCCGACAAAGCAGTGGATCCGGCGTGATTTTGAGCGATGATGGATATGTTGTAACCAACAACCACGTGGTTGAAGGCGCTTCAAAGATTGAGGTGGTGCTGAACGACAAACGAACTTACGTGGCCGAGCTGGTGGGGACGGACCCCAATACCGACATCGCCTTGTTGCGCATCGGTGAAAAAGATTTGCCCTTTTTGAAACTGGGGAATTCCGATGAGGTGAAGGTGGGTCAGTGGGTCGTGGCTGTGGGGAATCCATTCAATTTGAATAGTACGGTAACCTTGGGAATTGTGAGTGCGATGGGTCGAAACATCGATTTGATTCGCAGCAAGGGAAACAAATACGCCATTGAGAACTTCATTCAAACGGATGCGGCCATCAATCCAGGCAATTCAGGTGGAGCGTTGGTGAATACGGCTGGGGAATTGATTGGTATCAATACGGCCATCGCTTCAGAAACGGGAAGTTATGCCGGCTATGGATTTGCGGTTCCTGTGAATTTGGTGAAGAAGGTGGTGAACGACATCATGAAATATGGCAAGGTGCAAAGGGCGTTGCTGGGTGTGTCGATCCAAGAAATCAGCCAAGAGTTGGCCGATGCGCAGGGACTAAAAGATTTGAAGGGTGTTTATGTGGCTGAGGTGGTGGAGAATGGCGCCGGTGAAAAGGCGGGGATCAAGAAGGGCGATGTGATTTTGAAGGTGGCCGGCATTGAGGTCAATTCATCGTCGCGCTTACAAGAAGAGGTGGGGAAATACCGTCCTGGCGACAAGGTGATGATCACCATTCGCAGAAAGAATGCGGAGATGGAGTTGGAGGCTACTTTGTTGAACGCCGAGGGTAAAACCAAGTTGGAAGTGGCAGAAGCTGAGGTGTCTGATGCGTATCAGGGCATGAAGATGGACAATGTAACCCGCGAGCAGAAGTTGGCTTTGGGGGTGAAGTCGGGCGTGAAGGTGAGTGCCATTGACAAGGGGTTGTTTAAGGAGGCGGGGATTCCGGTGGGTTTTGTGATTACGCACATCAACAATGAGCCGGTATATTCTGCCAAGGGGGCAGTGAGTTTGTTGAAATCGCTGTCGGGCGCGATCACCATTGAGGGGTACACGGCGGATAAGAAGGAGCGCGTTTTTGCGGTGAAGCTGCCGAGAAAAGATTGATTTTTGGAATCAGAAAGATAAATAGTTCAAAAAGCAGAAGGGGCCGGCGAATGCCGGCCCCTTCTGCTTTTTAGTATTTAGTTTATTTGAAAGTATGTGAGCGAAAACCCAGCCGCTCATTCATTGGTTTCAAAGTGGGTCACAAAGATTTGTTTGAGAACTCTCGGTCAACCTACTAACTTCGTATCATATCATGAACATTAAGTCAATTGTCCCAACGAATGGCCAATTGTGATAAAAATAAAATCGGGTATCTTGAGATTCGAAATCAATGGTTTGGTTTATCACA
>JALQWO010000172.1 GCA_023258655.1 Bacteroidia bacterium | reverse complement strand
GTTGTGGGCCATCATGGAGGAGAAGGATGCGTTGTACGCCAAGGAGGATTTTACGGAGGACGATGGAATGCGTGCGAGTGAATTGGAGGGCGAGTTTGCCGAGATGGATGGTTGGAATGCCGAGAGCGATGCGGCCACCTTGTTGAGCAGTTTGGGCATTGCTGAGCAGTATCACGAATATTTGGTCAAGGACCTCAATGGTAACCAAAAGGTGAGGGTGTTGTTGGCCCAGGCTTTGTTTGGTAACCCCGACGTGTTGTTGATGGACGAACCTACGAACGATTTGGATGTAGATACCATTCGATGGCTAGAAGAGTTTTTGGCCAACTTCGAGAATACGGTGTTGGTGGTGAGTCACGACCGTCACTTCTTGGATAATGTTTGTACGCATGTGTGCGACATCGATTTTGGAAAGATTCAGATTTTCAGTGGTAACTATACGTTTTGGTATCAGAGTTCACAGTTGGCTTTGCGTCAGCGATCCGACCAAAACAAAAAGGCAGAGGAGAAGAAGAAGGAGTTGCAGGAGTTCATCGCGCGATTCAGTGCTAACGTAGCCAAGAGCAAGCAGGCAACGGCGAGAAAGAAGATGTTGGAGAAATTGAACATCGAAGAGATTCAGCCGAGCACCCGCAAATACCCAGGCATCATCATCAAGCAGGGCAGGGAAGTGGGCGATCAGATTTTAACGGTTGAGAATTTGAGTGCCAAAGCAGAATCGGGCGATTTGTTGTTTAGCAATGTGAATTTCACGGTGAGCAAGGGCGATAAAATTGCGTTTATATCTCGTAATACGTTGGCATTGAACCAGTTCTTTAAGACATTGTGGGGCGAGGTGAAGCCTGCCAGCGGTGAATTCAATTGGGGTATCACGGTAACCATGAGCAATTTGCCCAACGAAAATGCACACTACTTCACTGATAAAATCAACTTGGTAGACTGGCTGCGACAGTACTCTACTGAAAAGGACGAGACTTATGTGCGTGGATTTTTGGGTCGCATGTTGTTCAGCGGCGAAGAGACACAAAAGATGTGTACGGTGTTGAGCGGGGGTGAAAAGGTGCGCTGCATGTTGAGCAAATTGATGTTGGAAAATCCCAATGTGCTGTTGCTTGACGAACCTACGAACCACTTGGATTTGGAGAGTATTCAGGCATTGAACAATGGCTTGGTGGATTATGCGGGAGTGGTGTTATTCCATTCGCATGACCAAGAGTTTATCAATTCTATCGCCAATCGCATCATAGAAATTACGCCCAACGGCATCATCGATAAGTACATGTCGTACGAGGAATTTGCGGAAGACGATCAAATCAAAGCAAGAAAAGCAGAACTTTACGGCGCTTAATCCTTGGGATTGGGCAAAACATCGAACAGAAAACAATGAAAAAGCAAATCATATACTTACCGGTTGTGGCCTTGGGCTTGTTGGCCGGATGTGGCGAATCAATCGACACGAGCAAGGAGTTGAAGACTTCTGAGGATTCATTCAGTTATGTTTATGGATACGAAACTGCACAGCGCATGAAGCAGCAGGGTATCGACGGCATCGATTTTGGTAGCTTCCTGCGTGGGGTGAAAGATGGCATGGCGAAAGACAGTGGGTTTGCCATCAAACCTGAAGTGATGGGCAAAGTGTATCAAGGCTATGTTCAGGGTGTTCAGGACAAGAAAATCAAGGTATTGCAAAAGGAAACCAACGATTTTATGGCCAAGGTTAGCAAGGAGTCTGGTGTGAGTCCTTTGGCGAGCAAGGGTTATTACAAAGAGACGAAAAAAGGCAATGGTGCCATTCCGGGTGTTTACGATACTGTGTCATTCTTCTTTAAGTTCAAGAACGTGAAGGGCAAGGTGATTCAGGACAACAGCAAGGAGGGTAAGCCTGCAGTGGGTAGTATTGCCAATTTGAATTTGGCGCCACTTGAGGAGGCCTTCCAAAGGACGGCGGCCGGTGGGTCTTTCGTTATTTATTTGTCGAACGTGGAGTTTCCCAACATGGCGAGAATGGCGGGTAGCTTCGATGATATGTATGGCGTTACCGTTATTGAGGTTGATTTGTTGAAAGTGGTAGCAGGGAAGAAGCCGAGCAATGAGCCCCAGTTTCAGCCTCCTTTGGATTACATTCCCCCACCAGCGGGTAAATAATTCCGGGATTTTGGAAAAATAGTTACGCAAGAGGGCGGCCGCAGGCCGCCCTCTTGCGTAAGATAGGTGTGCGGGTGACTCAGCGACGCAATTGGTTGATGCCAATCATCGCCCAGCCGATGATCATCAGCAGGCCGCCGATGGGAGTAACTGCGCCGAGTTTGCGCAATGCGGGCGAAATGAGTTCGTTCAAGGCCAAAAACCACAAGGAAACACTAAAGATGAATGCCCCCAAAATGGTGATTTTGAGGTATATGCCTTTGGTGCTTTCGGCATTGGAGGAGATAGCCATGAAACCCAGGCCATTCAAGGCAAAATACAGGGAGGCTGTTTTCCAAACATCCAGATAGCGTGGGGAGATTGCCCCTTCTAAGGTGTGGGCACCCATGGCACCCAGCGCAATGGAGATAGCCATCATGAGGCTACCCAGTCCAATTAATTGATGTGTTTTCATGTCCGATTATTTTGAAATGATTTCAACTTCGTGGGGGACCGCCGCCGCAGGCGGCGGCGTCACCGTGATCCCAAAGGTAATCCATCGGGGCATCAAAGGCACACTGGCCAACTCTTTGTATTGCGTGTTCAGCACATTCTGCGCATTCACCCAAATCGCATATTGGTATTTTTGTCGGATCGGAGGTATTTCCTCATCGGGCAGATACGTCATCGCCGGCATCATAATTTTCCGCTTGATCCCATAAACCAAACGCATATCCAACATCGAATAGCCACTGCCTGCGTCAAAACCTGCAGCACTGCGTTGCATGTAGCGATACTGCGTGGTGAACTGTACGCTGTATTTGGATTGCATCGTCAAAGCCGCTAGATACTGCTTGGGTAAAAAGTTCACAGCATACTGCGAATACCCCGTTTGCGCTACATCATAATTTAGCTGTTGTAACTGCGTGCCACCAACCATCCAACGGAACCACTGTACTCCCATCTGCTGTCCGATCGATTCATAGCCCGCATATTTCATCCCGGTGGCCCGAAACTCAAATCCTTGCATCACAAAGTTGTTGCCCATCAAATTGATCGGTTGCCAAGGTGCTGTCAACGAATCCTTTACGCGATCTATCATCTGCTGCTGCGTTCTTCTATACACCCCTGCCTGCACTTGAATTTTCCGTCCTCCCTTGCGCATTCCCATCTCATAGGTTGTCGCTGATTCCGGT
>JALQWO010000171.1 GCA_023258655.1 Bacteroidia bacterium | reverse complement strand
ATAAGGGCAAAGAAACCAACGGCGATACCGAAGAATGACTTTGTTGAGCGGAAGAATTTTTGAGTTTTCATGACGAATTATTTAAATGTTCAAAGCCTAAGACAAGTAAATCGCATTTGTCCCCTAAGCCAAATCAGTATTTTTTGTCATAAAATTGTCATTGGGAAATTCGTCAAGAATCTTTGGCATTCTGGGAATAGAGATTTTACCATTAAAATCAGGCTAACGATAATGTCTGCAGTCCGACATCCAATTATTTCATGGTGTCACGATGTTTGAATTACGGTCTGTTTTTAGCGATGGTATGGATATACAAATCTTCTACTTTCTTTCTCGCCCATGGCGTTTTGCGCAGGAACTTTAAACTGGATGACACACTTGGATTTTCGTAAAAGCAGTTGATACGAATTTTATCGGCCATTACTTCCCAGCCAAATTTTTCATGCAATTCAGTGATGATCCTTTCGAGGGTGACGCCGTGCAGTGGGTCTTGTGCCATAATTAAAAAAAGAAACCGCAAACATAAGGGTGTTTGCGGTTTCTTCGAGGGTTAAATTAAGATTACAAATCGAAGCGATCCAAGTTCATTACCTTGTTCCAAGCAGCCACGAAATCGTGAACAAATTTCTGCTCGGCCGCTGGGTATCCATACACTTCGGCAATGGCGCGAAGCTCTGAATTAGAACCCAGGATCAAATCAACACGCGTACCCGTCCAAACGGTTTCGCCGGTGTGTCGGTTTTTGCCCACGAACTCATCTTGATGCTCAGAAGTGGCTGACCAAGTGGTGTTGAAGTCCAACAAATTCACAAAATAATCATTGGTCAAGGCTTCTGGTCGAGTGGTGAATACGCCATGCTTAGAATTGTCAAAGTTGGTGTTCAATACGCGCATACCGCCCAACAATACGGCCATTTCAGGTGCTGTTAGGTTCAACAGTTGCGCTTGGTCGATCATCAATTCTTCGGCGCTGCCCAAACGGTGATGGCTGTTGTAATTTCTGAAAGCATCCGCATGGGGCTCCAATACAGAGAACGATTCTACGTCGGTTTCCTTTTCAGTAGCATCACCTCTTCCGGCAATAAATGGCACCTCTATGGTGTGACCCGCGTTTTTGGCGGCCATTTCTACACCTACACATCCCCCAAGAACAATGGTATCGGCCAATGAAATGCCTTTGCCACCGCTCATAGAGGCGTTAAATGCGGTCTGGATTTTTTCCAAAACATCCAAAACTTGACCCAATTGGGCAGGGTTGTTTACTTTCCAGTATTTCTGAGGCGCCAAGCGTACACGTGCACCATTGGCACCACCGCGTTTGTCAGACCCACGGAAAGTAGATGCCGAGGCCCAAGCGGTAGACACCAATTGTGATACGGTGAGACCAGAGGCTTCTATTTCACGCTTCAATTTGCTGATGTCGGCGCTATCCAAAGCGGCGTAATGGTTGGCAGGGATGGGGTCTTGCCAAATTAAAACTTCTGCGGGTACTTCTGGACCCAAATAGCGGTCTCTTGGTCCCATATCGCGGTGTGTCAATTTGAACCAAGCACGAGCAAACGCATCCGCAAACTCTTCTGGATTCTCCAGGAAGTGACGAGAGATTTTCTCGTAAGCGGGGTCGAAGCGCAAGGCCAAATCGGTGGTTAACATGAAAGGGGCATGCTTTTTAGACGCATCATGCGCATCGGGTACCAAGCCTTCGCCTGCGCCACCTTTGGGTTTCCATTGTTGAGCACCGGCTGGACTTTTGGTCAACTCCCATTCGTAACCGAAAAGATTTTCGAAGTAGTTATTGCTCCACTGCGTGGGCGTAGTTGTCCAAGCACCTTCCAATCCACTGGTGATGGTGTCGCCAGCGTTTCCGGTACCGTATGTGTTCTTCCATCCCATGCCTTGCATGGTGATATCAGCGCCTGCAGGCTCTGGTCCAACGTGTTTGCTAGGGTCTGCGGCACCGTGTGTTTTTCCAAAGGTGTGTCCACCGGCAATCAATGCCACGGTTTCGTAATCATCCATCGCCATGCGCTTGAACGTTTCACGAATGTCGCGGGCAGAGGCAATTGGATCGGGGTTGCCGTTGGGGCCTTCTGGGTTTACATAAATCAATCCCATTTGCACCGCGGCCAAGGGATTTTCCAACTCACGATCGCCTTTGTATCGCTTGTCAGCCAACCACTCGCGCTCTGAACCCCAATAAACGGTTTCGGGTTCCCATACATCTGCTCTGCCGCCAGCGAAACCAAAGGTTTTTAATCCCATTGATTCCAAGGCGCAGTTACCAGCCAAAATCATCAAATCAGCCCAAGAAATAGCTTGTCCGTATTTCTGTTTGATGGGCCACAAAAGCAAACGGGCTTTGTCGAGGTTGGTGTTGTCAGGCCAACTATTCAATGGAGCAAATCGCTGCATTCCGGCGCCAGCGCCACCGCGACCGTCTGAGGTACGGTAGGTTCCTGCACTGTGCCATGCCATGCGGATGAAGAAGGGACCGTAGTGGCCGTAATCGGCTGGCCACCAATCTTGTGATTGGGTCATCAACTGCATGATGTCGCTTTTCAATGCATCGTAATCCAATGCTTTGAAAGCTTCCGCGTAATTGAAATCCTCACCCAAGGGGTTAGAAAGGTTACTGTGCTGACGCAGAACTTGGAGGTTCAACTGATTGGGCCACCAATCTTGATTTTGGGTGCCGCCACCAGCCATTTTTCTCATGTTTCCGTGGTTGAACGGGCATTTCGCGCCGCTACCTGCATTGTCGGTATAATGTGATTCAGTCATAGTCGAATTGTAAACACAAATTTCGGGATTTTGTTCGCGAAATCTGGGCTTCCCGTGTAACTTTTATCACAAATTTGGTGAGTGCTGGTTTACATGTAACCCAAGGTTTTCAGCATGCTCTTGTAACTCTGTTCTTTAGAGAAAAGTCTGAAATGGTGTTCGCCATTTTCATCGCGATCGATGATTACATGTTTGGGTGCGGGGGTAAGGCAATGTTGAATACCTCCATATCCACCGATGCTTTCCTGATAGGCGCCCGTGTTGAAGAATCCCAAATAAAGCGTGTCTGCGGGATCGTACTTGGGAAGATAAATGGCGTTTACGTGTTGCTCTGAATTGTAGTAATCATCGCTATCACAGGTAATGCCGCCCAGCAATACCCGTTCTTGCTCTTCATTCCAACGGTTGATGGGCAGCATGATGAACTTTTTGTTGATGGCCCAAGCATCGGGAAGGGTAGTCATGAAGCTCGAGTCAATCATGTTCCATTTCTCGCGATCGTTTTGCGATTTTTGGTCGAGCACAGAGTAAATGTTTCCCCCCGA
>JALQWO010000170.1 GCA_023258655.1 Bacteroidia bacterium | reverse complement strand
CCCGATGGGTATCAGGCCCTGCAAGATGTGAATTGGACCGGTAATATCCGTGAACTCCGCAACGTGGTTGAACGATTGGTTATTCTCTGCGGCGATAAAATCACCGGGGAAGACGTGTACATGTTCTCCAACCCTGCCCAGCGCGGTGCCGATCCTTTTGGCGTGGTGGATGATTACAAAACGTTGCAAGATTTCCGGGATTGGGCAGAAAAGGTGTTCATCGAACGGAAATTGGTCCAAAACGGATGGAATGTCGCGAAAACAGCGCAGGAAATTGATATTCAACGCAGTCACCTGTACAACAAAATAGAGAAGTACAGCCTCAAACGACGTTAAGTCATGGGCGCTACCATCGGCATAGACCTGGAAAAAGCCGCTCAATTGCTGCAAGCTGGTAAATTGGTGGCCATTCCCACGGAAACCGTATATGGACTGGCGGCCAATGGTTTGAACGTTGAGGCGGTATCGGGCATCTTTGCGGCTAAAAATCGTCCCACTTTTGACCCACTCATTTTGCATGTTTGTCAAATAGCACAAGCGAAATCCCTTTGCTCTGTATGGCCCAACGCGGCACAAAAACTGGCAGAGGCTTTTTGGCCTGGACCCTTGACCTTGGTTCTGCCCAAAGCAGCGGAGGTACCTGATTTGGTTACGGCCGACAACCCCACGGTAGCTGTGCGGATGCCCAACAACGGCATGACATTGGCCTTGCTCCGAAGTTTGACCTTTCCCCTAGCCGCACCCAGCGCCAATCCCTTCGGATATGTGAGTCCGACCACCGCGCAACACGTGGCCGACCAATTGCAGGATCGCATCGATTACATCCTTGATGGAGGCTCTTGTGCCATTGGCATCGAAAGTACCATCGTGGCCATTGATGAGGCAGAGCGTGTAACGGTTCTTCGATTGGGGGGATTGGATTTGGAATCGCTCACAGAAGTTTTGGGTCATTCCGTACAAGAAACCCTGAGTACACACAGCAACCCCCAAGCGCCTGGGCAACTGGATCAACACTATTCACCCGGCGCCGTCATGATCCCTTGGGATCCCACAAATACTCATTTGGAGCATGCCCCTTGGACAACAAAAGAAACAGAGAGTCAAGGAATTTTGTGGTTTTCAAAAAGCGAGGCCAAGGATTGGCTCACTGCACAAGAAGGCTCTGAAAACAAAGAAATCACAGAGCGCTTGAACCGAATTAAGCACTATCATTTGTCCGAGAATGGCGATGATCGTGAGGCCGCCATGAATTTGTTTGGGGTGTTGCGACAGTTCGACAAAGACCAATGCTCCTGTGTTTACTTTGGTTGGGTTCCTGAAAAAGGACTGGGGAGAGCGATCAATGACCGACTTAAAAGGGCAGCAGCCAAAAGGCCGCTAACTGATACATCTGTCCCAAAGAATTGATATTGGCGGGGATAACCGACGCATTCTTATATGGGGTGTGATCGGTGCCCACGTTAAATTTCTTCCAAGAACGACAATGTATTGTCGAGGGCAATCCACAATTCCTGGGTAAAGGATTCCATGCCATCACAGGGATGTTTCATGCCGAAGGTATGATCGCCGTTGGGTACTGTCATCCTCAGACTGTGCAAACAAGCTTCATACAAGGGCTCTGATAGTGCCGCAGGGACCACATTGTCTGCCTCTCCATGCACAATCAACAGGGGTCTTCCCAGACTGCGAGCGGCCTCCACTACGTCAAATTCTTCCTCATGAGCCAATAAATTCTCCCATATGCTGTAATCCAAGGGCATTTGCTGCTGGGTGCGGGCATTGGGCGTATAAACGGTCCTTTTCTCTTTCCAGGCCGATTTGTTGAAGGACTCGAACAAGTATTGGTACGACGGAATGGGATTCCATGCAATGACTTTTTCGACATAATCCTGACAGCGTGCGGCGAATACGATGACGTTGGCTCCACCGCGAGAGTGTCCCAACCAGGAGACGCGTTCTACGTTGAGTCCCAATTCTTTGCCATTTTCTCGGATCCATTTGCCGAGGGCTTCGAGGTCGTTCTGCTCCTTGCTCACTGTATTCACAGCGAACAAATCCAGCGCTTGAAAATCATCACTATCGCCAACGACCCCATTGTGCGAGTGATTGAAGGTTATGACGGCGTATTCTCCGGTGGCGAAATACTCATGAATAAAGGGGACATGTCCCCACTGCTTAAATCCTTTGAAGCCGTGGCAGTACACCAACACAGGATGCGGTCCTTCGGTTGGGGGCAAAAACAAATCGACGGCCAGTTGGCCGTCGATTGTCTTGATCTGAAAATGATTATTGCTTTTCACAATGTTGGTGCCCAGGACCGGAGTCGAACCGGTACGGGGGTGAACCCACAGGTGTTTGAGACCAGCGCGTCTACCAATTCCGCCACCTGGGCATGTATTCTTTTCAGAACGGGATGCAAAATTACCATTTTATCCGATAATTTCAAATACCTATCCAAGATTATTTCATAATATTTTTGGGCCATTCCACAACTTCCATGGAATGAATCTTTTGGGGTTCAATTTGAAACCGCAGCGCTGTGCGCACTTTGTGAAATCCGTGCAATCCACAGGCCCCAGGGTTGAGAAATAGCAAGTTGTTGAACTTGGGATCGCGTTGCACTTGCAGCATATGCGAATGTCCACAAACGTAAATATCGGGCTGTGTTTTTTGCAAAATGTCTTTCACTTGGGCGGGGTATCGTCCGGGTTTCCCTCCGATGTGGGTCATAAAGATGCGAAACCCTTCACGGTCAAACAGTTGCAGTTCGGGGTACTCTACTTTCACATCTGTTCCATCGATATTGCCGTGCACCCCAATGATGGGTTTACCCAGTCCTGTGATGGCGTCATGCATTTTGGTATTTAGCCAATCGCCGGCATGCCATACTTCATCGGCCCATGCTGCCTGGTGGAGAATTCCCTCGTCCACCCATCCATGATTGTCCGACACCACCAAAATTTTCATCGCCGATCAATAAAACCAATGCAGCATGGCCGCAGCCACGCAATTAAATACAAACAAACCTACCGAGTACTGAAAGGTCTTTAAAATCCACGTCAGCGCGCTCAAGGACAGGGATATTATCGCAAAAACCACCGTGGTCAACAGCCACTGACTGAGTTCCGGATTGCGTTGCCGCACGATCGCATTCACCTCTGAAAAGGGCATATCTAACCAATTGGGCCAGGTAAACACGGTATAACTCACGAATTTGTGTCGCCACGGACTGTAAAACAAACGGATGGAATCCCCATCCTCCAAGTCGTAATAGGTAGTTTCATCAACGGGCACTCTCCTTTTCACAAAGGGTACAGACGGGGTAACACTTGCCT
>JALQWO010000016.1:1791-17474 GCA_023258655.1 Bacteroidia bacterium | reverse complement strand
GGCGTTCAAACCACAAGGAGTGTTAGAGAATGCACCATAAGATACACCCACACGCATGCGTGTTTTACCTTCAAAGCTGTTAGCCAATGTAGGTACGCTGAATGAACCAGACACAGAAGAAGCGGCAGTAGAACCACTGCTGTATACTTCCTCACCTGCATCGTTGAAGTCACCGTCGATGTTGAAGTCAACCCATGCCTTATAGTTCACATTGTTCGCAATGGTGTTACGAGCAATTGTCAAATCATAATTCTTTGGTACCTTTTTTCAAGGTTACGTTATTGATTCCTACGTCAGCAGACATCAAATCCACCAAAGGAATGCAGTAATCCAAAGCGATCACGTATTTGTTCTTGATCAACTTTTTCTCAGTCACGGCCTTACCACCCACGCTGTTCCAAGCACTCAAGGTAAAGGTGTAAGCACCACCTTTTTGGAATTTCAACTGAGGGTTGCGGCTGTTTTTGGTAGTACCATTTTCGAAAGTGAAAGTAGTTGGGAAAATGCTCCACTCGAAAGTATTGGCATAGTCTGTTTTGGTTGTGATGGTTACGATATCACCCAAGTTAGGACGAACATTGCTCGCAGTGTAATCTACGTTACCAGGAGCAGTTGGTGTGTTGATGGTGATGTTGTTACAGAAAGTATCTACACCAGTACAAGTCAAGGCAATCAAACAAACTTGGTATTGACCATCGGTAAAGAATGAACGGGTGAAGTCAGTAGCTGAAGATTCAGGGTTCTGATCAACCTGCCACTCATAAGTTGGCAAACCTTTTACGTTCAATGAAGTGTTCTTGAAATCAACACTCATACCGTTGGCGGCAGGGTTGTATTCAGTAGTCCACTTGGCAGTAGGCTTCACTGGAGGACTCAACTTAGATGCCCAGTTGATGATAAATCCAGCAGCGTTACCAGCTCCGTCAGATTCAAAAGTAATGTATACAGCACCGCTAGTAGTCACGATTTTTGCTGTGTCATATTGCTTGTAGTTGTCGCCGGTAATTTTGGCAACCAATTTGCTTGGAGTTGCTTCTTTTGCATCATAAATGGTCAAAATATCTCCTTTGTCATTCAAAATCAACTGCTTGAAGCTCAAAGTGATTTTTTCCGCACCACAAGGCAAAATCTTGAAATAGTCAATAGATGGCTTACGGCTGTTGCCATAGTTTGCATTCGGTCCACCGTTGTCGTACAATGTACCGTTGGTAGACGCACCCTCTTTAGAAGGACCCATGTAGTATTCTGTTGGAGGAATACAGTTGATGTAACGATCTTTACATACTTTGGTAGAAGGACCGATGTCGTTTGCAGAAGTCAAGCACACTTTGTACATACCGGTTTCACTCAAAGTGAAACGGGGGTTCTGTACAGAAGATGTTTGATCATCGATACCCGTTGGAGATTTCAATTCCCATGACCAACTGTATGCTCCGTTGTTACTCAAGTCATACAATGTTACATCATAGTAAATTTCTACTTCGTTTGCAGAAGCCACAAAATCAGCCACTGGTGCTGACGTAGGTGCAGAAATAGTCACCTGTTTGGTGATTGAATCCGCCAATCCGCAATAATTCACAAGCATTTTTACATCATACTTGCCCGCTGATGCCCACTTCGCTACCCCTTTTTCACTGTTATTAGAATAACCTGTGTACGGAGGTGCAACCGCTTGATCAAACGTCCACTTGTAGGTGTAACCACTGCTTGGGTTGATTGCATTAAATTTGATGTTAGTCTTTACATAGTTGGTTGAAGTTGGCACAATAAAGTTTGCAGTTGGACTTGCACCCAACTTCAAATTGATTTCCAAATCCAATATGTTACCATATGTATTGGCAGTTCCACAACCGTTGCTGCTGCTCAAAGTGTAAACAGTTGCGCCACCGCGAATACGCATGTAGCTCAAACCTGTAGTTGACCAACAAGGCATTTTCAACAAATAAGTGGTCTTACCTGAAGCAATGTTTGAGGCTGGGTCAACCAAACACTCAGTTGTTCCAAACTGACCATCACGGTTGGCATCAATCCAGATACCTACACGGGTTCCCCATGACTGAGTTGCCCAAGTACCACCGTTAACGGTTACTGAAATTTCTTCGCTGGCAGTCAAATCGAAGCCTTTACCAGAGTTCAAAATACCCTTGTAGCTCGATGCTGTTGACGTTGACTGACATCCCAAACCACTGTAAGACGCCAAGGAGTTACCCTTTTTGTCCGCCACAGTTACGTCCAAAATGTCTCCCGGAAAGTCCACCCCGTTGTTCAGAATGGCTCCCCCACATCCCCAGGAGTTGGCTCCTGCGCATGGAGTTTGCGCCTTCAGTGATCCGGCAGAGAAAAGTCCCCCAACCAGAACCCCCAAAAACGCAAGCTTTTTGAGTTGTGTAATTGTTGATTTCATAGATTTATTATAAAGTTATTTTCACAAATGACGCGATAAATGCAAAAGGTTGCAAGGAAATCACCAAAAAAATCAAAAAAAAATGCAGAAAATGGACATCATCCATAGTTCATGGTGAAAAATATCTTCTTCTCCTCGATGTCAATCAGGGTTTATTGACTGCTCTTCACACCCCCATTTACACTCTCCATGTATCGCTTGTAGTCGCGGATGGCACGAAATACCCCCAACGCAATTTTCTGCTGTCCCTCCGAAGTCTTCAAATAGCTCCTGTCAGTTGGATTTGTCAAAAATCCGGTTTCCACCAGCACACTGGGCATGGAAGTTTGCCACAAAACAAGAAATCCGGCTTGTTTGACACCCCGACTTTTGATTGCACTGATTTTATTGGTCTGTGCCTCGATGCCCGTGGCCAATTTCAAACTCTGTTTCATGTATGCATTCTGCACCAAGCTGAAAATAATATGGCCCTCCGCGGATTCTGGATCAAACCCTCCGTAGCGCGAATTTTCTCGGTAGTCCGATTCATAAGTGATCGCGGCGTTTTCTCTTTTTGCTACTTCCAAATTGCCCTCCGATTTGTGCAAACCCATAAAATAGGTTTCACTGCCCGCAGCCGCCCGATTGTTATTGGCATTGCAATGAATCGAAATAAACAAATCTGCCCGGTTGTCGTTGGCCAAAGTGGGCCTCTCCCACAATTTCAGCGTTTTGTCCGTGGTGCGCGTATACAACACCTTAAGTCCCGGCAGACTGTCTTTCAAAATCTTCCCCAATTTCAAAGCAACCCCCAAAGTGACATCCTTTTCGAAAATCTCATTGTTTCCATTACACCCCGGATCCATTCCTCCATGACCCGCATCAATCACCAAAGTTTTTAGTCCGGTTGTCACACGAACCGATTTGGCCGCCGGCAAACCCCATAACAAAAGAAAAGAAAGACAGGCAACAACAACGAAGCGACCATTCTTGGCAACACATTTTGCGATAATTGAATTTCTTTCTGATGTCATATGGCAATCATGGCAAACTTTTTGCCGAAATTCGCCAAACTTCTTGGACTGTCGAAAAAACCATAAAAAAACATCCCTACATGCCTTGTTAACATTGGGCCTAGCCATCCTCTTTGGAACGGCAAGTCCCTTGAAAGCGCAAGGCATCGACACGTCGTCCATAAAAACAGACAGCATCAAGACAGTCGCTCCAAGCAACAAACCATTTCAGTCAACCATTCGATATGAGGCCTCAGATTCCATCGTCTTGGACATGAAATCGGGCAAAGCCAATCTCTTCAAACAGGCAACCGTCAACAGCGACAACATGGAACTGAAAGCGCGGTACATAGAAGTAGGACTGAACAACAAAATGCTCTTCGCCAAAGGCGGCACAGATTCTACCGGAAAATACAGCGATCTCCCACTCTTCAAGGACGGAGCCGACCAATATGTATCAGACAGCCTGATATACAACGCAGGCTCAAAAAAAGGAAAGGTTTACGGCCTCTCATTGTCTCAAGATGAAGCCCACATTCAATTGAAACAGGTTGTCAAACAACCCGATGGTAGCTTCATGGGACAAAATGGTAAACTGAGTACTTGCGCCGATCCCCATCCCCATTTTTACCTAAACACGAGTAAAATCAAGGTCATCCCCAACAACAAAGTACTCTTTGGAGCAGCCAATCTGGTCTTCGCCGACATTCCAACACCGTTGGCCCTACCCTTTGGAATTGCTCCATTGCAAAAGGGTCGCCGCAATGGATTGATCGTTCCCAACCCCGGATTCAACAGCGCCAACAACAGTTTTTATCTATCGAATTTGGGCTATTACCAAGGCATGGGCAAAAATGCAGACGCGCAGTTGGGCACCGACCTATATTTCAATGGCGATTTCCGCGTGGGTTTAACCACCCGCTATATCAAGCGATACAAATTCAACAGCGAATTGAGCGTAAACATGAGTAGATTCGGCAACGGTTTGGACCGGGCCAACCCTGAGTTTGCCAAAACCAATGACTTTAGCATTGTTTCCCGATTTGGATTCGACAACAAATTCCTGCCGGGCACAACACTCAATGGAAACATCAACATCGTCACCGGGGATTTTAACAAGCGCAATTCACGCAACATTCAATCTCTTTCGCGGAACGAATTTCAATCAAGCATCAACTATGGTCGGAGTTTCTTCAGCAACAAAGTAAACTTGACAGCCTCTGCACGACATACGCAGAACGTGCAGACCCACGATTTTCGCCTTGAATTACCCAACGTTAACGTGGGTGTTTCCAGCCTAACACCCTTTGCCAAAAAGAATGGAAATAATACCGCATGGTATGAACAACTTCGACTGTCTTACAATTTAAATTTCACCAACTCATTAAGCACAAAGGATACATTAATATTTAGTGACAGATACAAAGAAGTACTGGGAACTATTCAATCTGGTGTTCGACATTCGATTCCAATAAGCACAAACATAAAGCTATTCAAAGGGGCGATAAACCTCACTCCATCAGCCAGTTATCAAGAGAAGTGGTTATTCCGTGGACAAGTCAAAAATTACGATGCAATCCAAAAGACAATAACAATAAAAGATACTTCAGGATTTTTCCGATTAAATTCATATAATATTTCTGCCGGTTTAACCACCAATATCTACGGAACATTCACCAACATCAAAATGGGCAAACTGCGTGCAATCCGCCACACAATCACACCCAGTATCGCCATGGGCTATCGCCCAGAAATTGATGCGTTGAAAAAGGGCTGGAGCAAAACCTTCCTCGATTCCCAGAACAAAGCCATTCAGTACAACCTGTTTGAAAAGAGCGGTGGCTCTGAATTTGGTCAGCGAAAATCTGGGTCCATCGGTTTCTCCTTGGGCAACAACTTACAGGGCAAAAAAGTCATCAGCGTAGATAGCTTGGGCAAGGAGAAGACCGAAAAATTCAACCTCATCGATCAACTTTCCATGAACGGCAGCTACGATTTGTCCGCAGACAGCTTTCAATGGTCGGACATCAATTTGGGTTTTAATACGGTATTGGCAAAAGAGGTTCGCATTGGGATGAACGCGGGTTACAGTCCATACGATTATAAAAATGGCCGCAGGGTCAACAGTTTTTATTTTGAAAACAGCCAGGGGATTTTGCGCTTTAGAAATGTAGATTTCAACGTAAATTCTCGGATCACACCGGCCATGTTTGGTGGCAAAAAATCAAAGGAGAGCATGCCTGCAAGGATCACAAATCCCTTGGCCACCGACGAAATGGAACTCAAACAAATCCAAATGCAACCATGGAACTATTTCGACTTCTCCATTCCATGGTCGTTGAATGTGACTTATGCGGTTGGTTACAACGCAGAAATCATGAATACAAACCAACGTTTGAGTCGAAATGCGTTGACCCTTCGCGGCGATATCAGCATCACGCCGGAGTGGAAAATTTCCTACAACACGGGCTACGACTTCAAAAAACGCAACCTCAACGCGAGTGAATTTTCATTGGTCAGGAACCTACATTGCTGGCAGCTCGAATTCATGTGGGTACCAAGTGGTTACGGAAAACAATGGCTATTCACCCTAAGACCGAAAAGTGCTTTGTTGCAGGATTTGAAACTCAATAAGCGCGTCTACAGCAACCCCGCCCTCTTCTAAGTTGCAGATCAATCACCCAACCTTTTTGGCGTAACTTTGTTCCATAGAAAAACAATATGAGCATACAAGTTGGATCTCCCGCCCCCCAGTTCACTCTATTCAATAGCGAAAAACAAGAAATCAGCTTATCGCAGTTTATCGGCAAAAATGTGGTTCTCTTGTTCTATCCACAAGCTTTCACCAGTGTTTGCACCGTTGAATTGTGTTCGATGCGCGACAATTTGAAAGATTACGAAGCCTTAAATGCCGAGGTTCTGGCAATCTCTGTTGATTCCGTGTTTACCTTAGACAACTGGAAGACACAGCAAGGGTACAACTTCCAAATGTTGAGCGATTTCAACAAAGAAGTGAGCACCGCCTACGATAGCATTTACGAAACATTCGCCTTTGGCATGAAAGGGGTTTCTAAGCGATCTGCTTTCGTCATCGATGGAGCAGGTGTTATTCGCCATGCCGAGATTTTGGAGAATGCGGGTGAAATGCCCAATTTGGACGAGATCAAAGCGGTGTTGTCGACCTTGAACTAATCCCGTATTTTTGAAGAATGCGGAAGCGCATTCTGTTCTCGGCGATGGGCATGTTATATGCCTTGGGTTTGTGTGGTCAAAAAACGCCACACCCTGAGCATTTGATGAAATATTATTTCACCGCGGCAGAAGGTGCCATACAATCTGTGGTTGCCCCAGAATCCTTATTCAGCTCCAAAAAACTGAATCTCCAACAATACTACCCCTGTTTTCAACCCGAAGGATTGCGCTTCAACCAGTTTCCATCCCAAAGTCAGTCGGGGTATGACTCGATATTCGCCATTGAAGAAATGATTTCTTGCGGTCCATTCGCGGCCCATCGAACAGAAATAACCAATGCAGAATACAAGGATTTTCTAAAAGACAGTCAATGGATTAAAAAAAATCTTGGCTTCGAGATACGTCAACTTATGCCTGACACCGCTGTGTGGGCTCCTTTCGCAGCTACCGCAGAACGTGCCGCCGTTACGAATCCCTATTCTTGGTTGTATTTCCAAGCCAATACCTATGACAATTATCCCGTTGTTGGCATCAGTCAAATTCAAGCAAATGCCTATTGTGAATGGCTAACAGACCAACTGACCTATTCTCCAAAGTACGCCAACCTTCAAGCCGCACTGAACAAACTGGGTCTTGTGGTAGAGGTGGCCCTCCCCAGTGTTGCCGAGTGGATGTGTTTATACGAAATGAGCATCCAACAGCCCACCGCCACGGGCGTATCAAAGGGCCAAATTGATGGCAGTTACTATAGAAGCAACCGGAAAATGGGCGGTGGATTATTCACTTTCATTCGCCATCAGGAAAATCATCAAATACCTGTCGCCTTTGCCGGTACCAAAACCACCCGAGGTTTGAACATTCAAAACGAATTTTCCGAATCATTACTCAAACCATTGCCCGTGAAATTAGCGCCGGCCAAACCCTATCCAAACGTATCTCACGTGGTGGGCAATGTTGCTGAATGGACATCCACCTCAGCCTATGGACACCTTTACAACAACAAAACGACCATTTTGAATACCAACGGACAGTTGATCGAAAACGCCTATCAACAAGTCAATGTTTTTGATTTCAAAGGGTATTTGGTCGATGCAGAACTGATGAAACATCATTTTGCTATCAAAGGAGGCTCGTGGGCGCAAGATTTCTATTACCTCGATCCGATGGCCATTTCCTTCATGCAAAGCAATCACAGAAATAACCATGTTGGATTCCGAACTGTCCTCCATTTTTTCCCAAAGGCAGATTAGAAAATCGGAGAATTGCCACACGGAAACCTGGGTGGACTTCTTCAAATCGTCATATTGACACTTTTTGTAATTGTATAATTGACACTTCTTTAAATTTTCTTTATATTGCTACCCTAAAATTAGCCTATGTTTACATTGATACCCACGCGAAAAGTCGTTGTCACCGCTGCCATCGCATTCTTTGGCGCCGTTTCGGCTTTTGCGCAAACAGGATCCTTGGCAGGTTTGGTGACGGATGAGTCTACCAAAAAGCCCATCGAAGGGGTTACCATCGAGGTGTACAAAACCGATTTCAAAGCCAAATCATCGGCAGACGGTTCATACAACATCGCTGGCATCATCCCAGGAACGTACAACGTCATTTTCTCCAAAGACCAAATGGAGGATGTTTTGGCGAAAGTTGAAATCAAAAACAACGAAATCACCAACCTTAACGCGGCTTTAAAAACAGCCATTTCCAGCATGGGCGATGTCGTTATTGTGGGCTATGGTCGTCAAAGTCGACGGAATGTTGTAGGATCTATTGCCACAGTATCCGGCAAAGAAATCACCGATATGCCAGCCCCCTCTTTTGAGGCTGCACTGCAAGGTAAAGCTGCCGGAGTTCAAGTAATTGTCGGTAGTGGTATGGCAGGATCTGCATCACTGATTCGCGTTCGCGGTGCATCTTCCATCTCAGCAGCCGGTGACCCTTTGTATGTGGTAGACGGAATTCCTGTTTCACAGGATTATTTCATGAACCGCACCAACGGATCCAACTGGGGTGGCGGATTCAACAACAACCCTTTGGCCAGCATTAACCCAGATGATATCGAGAACATTGAAATTCTGAAAGACGCAGCCGCAACCAGCATTTACGGCTCACGTGGAGCCAATGGCGTAATCTTGATTACCACCAAACGTGCACGCAAACAAGGATTAAAATTTGACGTGAGTGCCCGTTGGGGAAGTTCAAGTCCCACCCGGAAACCCGACATGCTTTCTGCCACTGAGTGGTTGCAATTGTACGAGGAGGCTTGGTACAACGATGGTAGAACCGGCACCCCTGATTTATCTGTCAACGGTATACGTATGAGTTGGGCGCAAGCCAACGACCCTAAGAATCACACCAACTGGGTCGACCAAGTCATCGGTCACGGTTTCAAACAGAACTACAACCTATCTACAAACTACATGGGTAAAAATTTCGCTGTCAAAGGCATTCTCTCCATGGACGATAACGGAAGCTTCATCATTGGCAACAAATACAACCGTGTTTCTGAACGGATCAACTTGGATTATCGCCCCATCAAAGGCCTGAACATTCAATTGTCACAGTCATTGAGTCGCGGTACCAACTCACGTGTTGACGCTTCGTGGGCTGGCGGATTGGGTTCTGCGATGAGCACCATGTTACCCATTTACCCACTCACGCCACTTTACGACAGTGCTAGTAAGTCTTACATCACACCCGTTGGATTGCAAACCATCCGTGATTTAAAGAACTGGAGAACCATTGAAATGCGTTCAATCAACAACGCCAACGTGAGTTATGAAGTCAATAAAAATTTGACCGTTAACTACAGTACCAGTATCGACTACATGGATTACAATGAATATTTGTATGAGCCAGCTGCTTTGATCAAAATGTACAACAGCAATTATCAGCAAAATGGCAATGCGAAATGGTATCCCAGTTGGACCATGAACAGAAACCAGTTTTTGACTGCGCAGTGGAACAAAGAATTGAGCAAAAACCATACTGTGAGCGCGATGGCAGGTACCGAATCACAACACAGTATCACCAAGAGCAAATATGTAGAGAATTTTGATGCTACCGGACCAATCGACGAAGTGGCTATCCCTGATACAGCATTGCAGGCATTCAGTCGCACTCCCTATGAATGGGCATTTATCAGTTATTTCGGTCGTTTCAACTACAGCTTCAAAAACAAATTAAACTTCCAGTTGACCAGTCGCTGGGATGGTAGTTCACGTTTCGGTCGCAACAACCGTTATGGTTTCTTCCCTGCAGCCGCCGTCGGTTACATTTTGAGCGAAGAGCAATTCATGAAGAAGTACAAGTGGATCAACTTCATGAAAGTTCGCGCAGGTATTGGAAAATCAGGCAATGCCAACTTCGACAATTATGCGCGTTGGGGCACCATCACGCCCAGTGGGAACTTGCCCAAATACAACGGTCAGCCGCAATTGGCGCCCTCTCGATTGGAAAACCCCAATTTGCGGTGGGAAAGCACAGTCAACTTTGATGCAGGTTTGGAAATGGCTTTTGCCAAAGGCAGAATCAGCACTGAGGTTACCTATTACAACAAAGTAACCAGCGATGTAATCATGAACGTTTCTATCCCCGTGTCTACCGGATTTGGAAGTTTCTACGATAACGTCGGTGGCATCACCAACCGTGGAGTAGAATTCAACTTGAAAACGGTGAATGTCCGCACAAAGCGCACCAATTGGACGTCCAACTTTAGCATTGCCCGCAACGTCAATGAAATTACCAGCATTGGGGTTTACACACCAGACGCCATCAGCGGTGGAACCAACGATACCCGTGTGGTATTGAATCAACCCGTAGGTACAAACTTCTTGGTACGTTTCTCTCATGTAGATCCTGCCACCGGTGCACCGGTTTATTTGGACCTCAATGGAAACGAAACCAAAAAATGGGATCCCGCCAACCGTGTAGCTGTGGGTAACGTACTGCCAAAAGCCTTTGGAAACCTGGCCAACACAATCTCCTACAAAAATTGGGAGTTGAATGCCAATATTTATTTCAACTGGGGTGGTAGCATTTTTGAAAGCTCTGTGAAACGTCAATTGAGCTTGATGACAGATTGGAACATGGACCGTCGCGTTTTGGATCGTTGGCAGAATCCCGGTGAAGAAGCTTTGTATCCAAAAATGACTTTGAGCACGTTCAATCACGGTTCTACTACACCTTGGATCAACACCGATTTGTGGTTACAAGATGGTTCATATATCCGTTTGCGCAGTGTAAATATCAGCTACAAATTGCCCTCCTCTTGGTTGAAAAAATCCAAGTTTGATGCCGCACGTATCATGTTGGTGGGCACCAATTTGTTGACCTGGACACGCTACACGGGTATCGACCCTGAAATCGCCCGTGACTTTGAAAACCCAACCGACCGCAATATGTCGGGCAGTATCACCTACCTCACCACACCCCAAGAAAAGAGTGTGAGTTTGGCCTTAAACTTTAGCTTCTAACCATGAAAAAGACATTATTTCATTCCTTCGCCTTGTTTCTATCGATGGCCCTTATGGGCGGTGCGATGGTTTCGTGCGACAATATGATTGAGACTCCTCCACCCAACGAATTGTTGGTGGACGACGCCATCAAAACCACCGATGACTTGCAACGATTGTTGAATGCTTCATACAATGAAGTGGCCAACACATTCGGCGGATTTTCACAAATGATGAGCGAAATGCAGTCAGACAACTTGGCCAGCCCCAACAACAACGATTTGCGTGAATTACACAGCCACAACGTATTGTTCTTCAACAGCACCTGTGGCGGTTATTACAGTATTTTGTATCGGGCCATTTTCCGCGCCAACTTCGTTCAGGACAACATGGACAAAGTAGCCGATTTGAGTCAAGCGGACAAAGACCGTATGACCGGCGAGATCAAATTCATCCGCGCTTTGTGTCACTTTACGGCTGTTCGCATGTTTGCTCATCCTTATGGTTACTCTGCGAAAAATGACCACCCTGGCATCGCTGTGGTAAAAGCCGCCTCCACCAAGCCCAATCCTCGCTTGACTGTGGCGGAAGCCTACGATGCGATTTTGGCTGATTTGAAAGATGCTGAAACCGTGTTACCTGAAGCCAATGGAGACTACGCCGATAAAATGAGTGCCAAAGCACTGCTGGCTCATGTATATTTCCAGATGGGCAAATACACTGATGCCGCCAACTACGCGGGTGCCGTTATCGACTCAAAGAAATATACTTTGAGTGACACCGTGAATGTTTTCTCTTCAAAAGCCAGTTCTGAGCATATTTTCAAAATTGTAAGCACGGGTGTAAACGATAAGCGAAGCGGTGGTTATTCAGACAACTACTCCCCTGGCAACCCTACCTGCCAATTGGCCAAAGATTTTTGGGCAAACATCAAAGATGATGTTGCGATCGACAAACGATTAAAATTATTGACCGTTGTCAATGCCGGTGCTCAAAATGAGTTTGTCAAGAGTGAAATGTTCAACGCCCCCTTCTTCAATGTACCCGTATTGCATTTGACCCAAATGCATTTGATTCGTGCTGAAGCCCTGGCCAAGAGTGGCGGAGATCTCACCAAAGCCACTTCAGACATCAACGCGATCATCACACGGGCGTATACAGACAACAGCAGGTTGGTCGCATCAGGGGCAACCGCACAACAAATCATCGATGCTACCCGTGCGCAGCGAAGAATTGAATTATTATTCCAAGGCGATCGCACACCAGAAATCAAACGAATGGGTGCCGTTGAAAGTCAGAATTTATTTGTTCGTGGCCATCGTTGGGACTGTCCAGGATTTTTGTTACAGTTCCCTATCACCGAGAAAACCACCATCTTTGAAATTAACCCTACAGGAGGTTGCAACTAATGAAACGCATAATAAACCTAGCCGCAGTAACCATTGTCATGGTTTTGGGCATATCGTCATGTCGTCCCGAAAAGAAAACCTTGGGACCCAAACCCAGTCAGCTCGATGGTATCAGCACCCAATGGGTACTGAGCCGTGTAGACCAAATTGATGTCAACGTGCAACTCGCCTTTGTGGAGAGCGACACCCTATTGAATGTAACCGATGCCTATATCAGCGGCGCTCCCATGGAGATTTCGTTTGACAAGGCAGGAGCCTATACAATCACACCAGGTGCCGGTTCCAATTTGTTCAAGAATACCTCTGGGAATTGGAATTTTGACAACAACGACTACCCAAGCAAGATCACTTTTGACGCTGCCAGTGCGAATGAAAACAGCATGAAATTGATGCGTCCCGTCCGTCCACAAGACAATTTCTTGGTATTGAAATACAACAAAATTTGCGGTGGAAAACGCACCGTGAGCTATCACTTAACCTTTAACCGCAAATAAGCCACAACATGAAAAAGTTATTAATAACACTAACCGCATTGTTGATGAGTTTGGGCAAATTGGTAGCCCAAAAGGCTTGGGCAACTCCAGACCCCATCAATCCCAATGACTCAATCACCATTTGGGTTGATATCAAAAAGTGCGACCGTCAGCAATTGGCTGGCACCACGGATCCTCTTTACATGTGGACCTGGACGCCCAAGGAACACCCGAAAGGCCACCCCTTGAACAATGGAACTTGGCAAGCGAGCAATGACGCTTTACAGATGCGCTCTGCGGGCAATGATGTGTATTTCTATCGCATGATTCCTACGCAGTTTTACGAGGTGACGGCCGCGGAATTGTACAACAACGACATCAGTTTGTTGCTCAAGAAAAAAGATGGTACCGGTGGTGCCGCGGGAGAAGACAAAACGGAGGACTTAAAAATTGATTTGGCCCCTCCAGTAACCGGTCCTCAAAAAATAGCCCCCTTCCCCAGATTGGCCAAAAAAGATACGTTGTCGATTGGTGCAAGCGACGTACTCACCATTCTATACGACCGCAACTTGGAGACCAAAGACACGTTGAAAGACAAAGAGGATTTCTACGTGTTTGCAAAAGCTCGCGTAGGGGCAGGTGTTTCCGATTTCTTGCAAATTGTCCCTATCACCAAGGTGGCAACCGCGCCACAGTTGGCCATGAAAAACATGGGTAATGGCAAGTTTGCTTTGAGTATGATACCGAATAAGTTCTTCGCATCGGTGAATCCGGGTGGACAAAAAATCTTGAGTGTGCAATTCCAGATTGTGCGCGGCAAGATTCGTAACTCCAACGACACGGTTGACGGCACTTACGAGTATTTCCTAAACCAGAATTGCGAGTAATTTCGGCATTGCCTTGTTAGGCGTCGACTAGTTCAATAAACCAGAAGGGCGGCGAGATTCTCGCCGCCCTTCTGGTTTATAACAACTCTTGAATCTCAACTTCGTTGCGGATGATATCCTCCAAGACCTCTCGTTTTCTGATCAGGTGAGCACGTCCATCCTTCACCAAAACCTCGGCGGGTCGCAAACGCGCGTTATAATTGTTGCTCATGCTAAACCCATAAGCCCCCGCATTATAAATTCTCAGCACATCTCCTTCCCTAACCTCTTGCAGCTTGCGATCATATCCCAAGGTATCCGTTTCACAGATGTAGCCAACTACGCTGTACAAACGTGATGCGCCCTCCGGATTTGATATATTTTCTATGTGATGATAGGCATCGTAAAACATCGGACGGATCAAATGATTTTGACCCGAATCCACCCCAACAAATACTGTAGACGTGGTTTGTTTGATCACGTTGGCTTTGACCAACAGCGAACCGGATTCCGAAACGATGAATTTTCCCGGCTCGAACCAAAGTTCCAATTCTCTCCCATACTCTTGACAAAACTCTTTGAAAGCCTGCGATATTTTGGCGCCAATTTCTTCAATGTCAGTAACAATGTCATCGGTTTTATAGCCCACCTTGAATCCAGAGCCGAAATCCATGAATTCCAATTCTGGAAAATTCCGTGCCGCATCAAACAACAGTTCGGCACCCCGCAAAAAGACCTCTGCATCCAAAATGTCACTACCGGTATGCATATGGAGCCCATTGACACGAATATTGAGCGATTCAACAACGCGCAAAACATGACGCAATTGATAAATGGAGATTCCAAACTTAGAATCAATATGCCCCACCGAAATATGACTATGCCCCCCCGCCATAATATGCGGATTTAAGCGAATGCAACAGGGCACACTTGAACCGTAGGCATGGCCAAAATGTTCGAGGATGGCGATGTTGTCGATGTTGATATGGACACCCAATTCCACGGCCTCCTGGATTTCCGCAAAATCCACACAGTTTGGGGTATACATGATTTCATGCGGCTCAAATCCTGCCCGCAACCCCAACTGAACTTCCTGAATGGATACTGCATCCAAGCCTGCGCCTTCTGCTTTCAGTAATCGGAGAATGTTCACATTGTTCAACGCCTTTAGTGCATAATGCAACTTCACCTTGGTATCAGGGAAAGCATGAAGCAATCGTTTGTACTGTGTTTGGATTGTTTCGGCATGATACACGTACACAGGCGTGCCGTAAGTTTCGGCGATGGATTGTAAAAGGGGATTGGGAATGGATTGGTTTAACATGAATCAACTTGTATTAAAAATAGATAATTAGATAAAGGGTATTGGATCAGGATGTATTCTATTAACGGATATTCGAGGAAAGGTAATTCGAGGAACGGGTATTCGATGAAGGTCTATTGGATAAACAACCATGACAATCACTGAAATTCGATATATTGGGATTCGTTAGAGTATCACGCATTGTTTTTGTCTATCATGGATCAATTTCTCAAAACAAAAAAGGCGGAGTGAATATCACTCCGCCTTTTCGAAAGTTCGAAGTGATGGATTTAAGACTGTTTTTTCTTGGTTGAGAAATCAACAACGATGGGTGTTGCAATACAAATTGAAGAGTATGTACCCACAATAACACCAATCAACAATGCCAGTGAGAAACCTTTCAAGGCGTCACCACCAAACAAGAACAATATCAAAACAACCACAAATACAGTGGCAGAAGTGATGATTGTACGTGATAATGTATCATTGATGGCCAAGTTGATCAAACGTGCATCTGAACGCTCACCTTTGTTGTTTGTCAAGAATTCACGAATACGGTCAAATACAATCACCGTATCGTTGATTGA